>JAFSBW010000056.1 GCA_017437095.1 Oscillospiraceae bacterium | reverse complement strand
TTATTTCAACCAGGGCGTTAACGATCTGGAATTTGAAGGCCTGGTATACTGCAACGGCATGAAGGCTTATGTTCAGGACGGCGAGGTCAACTTCAACAAGACCGGCATCGTAGAAGACGAGGGTAAGCTGGTCTATGTAAAGTACGGCATC
This sequence comes from Oscillospiraceae bacterium, assembly GCA_017437095.1. Classification (GTDB taxonomy): domain Bacteria; phylum Bacillota; class Clostridia; order Oscillospirales; family Oscillospiraceae; genus Faecousia. The sequence continues at coordinate 4,198 of JAFSBW010000056.1, read as the reverse complement.
TGGAGAAACACCTTCAAGGGCCTGGCCCGTACTGACGACGGCCAGTGGATCTACATGGCAAACGGCACCTTTGATGCTACCTACACCGGCGTTGCCAAGCTCAACGCCAACTGGGTCTATGTAGAAAACGGCTATGTAAGCAGCACCTTCTCCGGCACCGTTACCGTGAACGGCGTAGACTACACCGTAAAATACGGCGTTGTCCAGTTCTAAGCGAATATTCCCATAAACCCCAACGGGGCTTGCCTTTCGGCAAGCCCCGTTTCCGCATCCCAAAAGAATTACAAATTATAAATTACAAATTACAAATTGATCCGCCCCCATCAAATGTCCGTAGGGCGGCAACGGAAAGATTGAAGATTTAAGAGTGCAGAGTGAAGATTCCGTTATCTCAACTCTCAACTCTTCAATCTCCACTCTCCTAATTGGTACCTCCTAGTTTCCCATTCCCCTCCCTTTGTTGGGCTGCACAAAAAGCGCCACGGTTTTTTGTTTACTGCAACAAAATTGCTTTAGTGCCTCATTTTCTATTTGATTTGCCGGTTTGCTTATTATAAAATGATTCCATAGTTCGTGTCGCAGACAAATGTCTGCGGAACAAAATCAAAAGGAGGATATTTTTATGAAACAGGCTCTCAAGCGATCTTTAAGCATCCTGGTGGCTTTGGCCCTGGTGCTTAGCCTGGCTGTGGCAATTGCGCCCCAGCATGTCCATGCTGCGCCCAGCTTTTCTTCTGTAGGCGGCTGGTTTGAAAGCATTTACGCGGAGATCTCCGGCGTAAAGGATTCCGCCGTTACCGGTGTATCCTACTCCGGCACCATGAGCGGCCAGCTCTCCGGGGATGATCTGAAGTACCTCGTCCGGGATTCCGGCAGCGGTGTGCGCATCGATATTCCCGGCCTGAAACCCGGCAGCTACACCCTTACCGTTACCACCTCCTCCGGCACCATTACCAAAAGCGGCATTTCCGTGCTGGAATATGACCGCTCCGGCTATGCCCATTTTAACTATGCCGAGGGCGTTGGCGCTTACAACAACGACGGCACTTTGAAAGACAATGCCATCGTGCTGTATGTTACCGACGAAAACAAGAACTCCGTAACCGTCACCTCCAAGGACGGCACTACCGTTACCGGCATCGGCAATATTCTCGGCTCTACCGGCCAGGATGTAGGCGGCGGCAAGACCACCAAGGGCGGCAAAGCCAACTCCAACCAGGATATTATCCGCAAGCTGGCCAACGACGGCACGCCCCTGGTAGTGCGCCTGATCGGCAATGTTACCGCCCCCGAGGGCGTTACCGCCTACGACTCTACCGACTACGGCGGATTGGTGGGCGATAACGGCTACATGGCCCGTATGTCCGGCGGCAAGGACATCACCATCGAGGGCATCGGCGCCGGTACTGTGATCGATGGCTGGGGTATCCATTTCATCTGCGATACCAACGACTATGCCAACGGCATCGGCCGCAGCTTTGAGATCCGCAACATTTCCTTCCGCAATGTACCCGAGGACTGTGTGGGTATGGAAGGTGTGCAGGACAGCGGCGTGCTGGTGGCTCCCGTGGAGCGCTGCTGGGTACACCACTGCGCATTCTACGGCCCCAACATCGCCAACCCCGCCGAAGCAGATAAGAGCGGCGGCGACGGCGCCTGCGATTTTAAGCGCGGCCACTACTTTACCAACTCCTACTGCTACTACGAAGGCTACCACAAGACCAACCTGGTGGGCGCTGACAACAAAAACCTGCAATTCCACATGACCTACCACCACAACCACTGGGCCTACTGCGAATCCCGCGGCCCTCTGGCCCGGCAGGCCAATATCCATATGTATAACAACCTCTTCGAGCATCAGACCAGTAAGGCTATGGATACCCGCGCCAATGCCTATATCTTCTCGGAGCATAATGTATTCTTCATGACCAAGAACCCCGGCCTGGCAGAGGGCGGCGCCGTGATCATGAGCTATAACGATACTCTGGCTTCCTGCATTGGCGACTTTATGGCAACCGTTGTTACCAACAAAAACCAGAATGTTTCCAACAGCTGCCAGTTCAGCGACTTCGTTACCAATTCCTCCGTCAGCTATATCCCCAGCGGCAACTATGACCTGCAGACCGATGTAGAAGACACCATCCGGGTGATCGCGGCCTACACCGGCCCCATGAAGGCCAATGTGGTCACTCCCGAAACTGTGGAAGCTTCTCTGATCCCCAGCGAGGCTACCGTCCCCTCCGGCTATGTTTCCCTGCCCTATAGCCAGAGCCTGAACAGCAGCTATCTCTCCGCCAATGCCACCAAGGACAATATCGTATTTAACCTTACCGGCTTCGGCGCGGATTACCTGGAAATGAAGGGTGTTGGCCTGGTATTTAAGGTAAACACCACCGTGAACATCTCCATGACCGACGGCGGCGATGATTATCCCGTTACCCTGCTCAGCCAGTACGGCGAGGTGCTCATTTCCGGCACCGGCACGGCCAAAAATGTTCCCGCCGGCACCTATTTCATCATGCCCGGCGGCTTCCAGGCCACCCAGCTTGGCCAGGCAAACATCTATAAGGACGCCCGCATCAGCGCCCTGACCATCGAATCCACCGTGACCCATGGCGCAAACGACCATGTATACAAAGAGGTAGTAACCGCCCCCACCTGCACTGAGAAGGGCTATACCACCTATGTATGCGATTGCGGCGAGAGCTACACCGGCAACGAGACCCCTGCAGCCGGCCACAAGCCCGGCGCGGCCGCTACCTGCGTAGATCCTCAGCTGTGCGCTGTCTGCGGCGAAGAGCTTGCCCCTGCCAATGGCCATAGCTATGTAAATGGCGTATGCTCCGTTTGCGGCGTTGTAGACCCCTCTACCTGCGCTCACTCTGATTGCGAAGCCGTGGTAACCGCGCCCACCTGTACCGAGGGCGGCTATACCACCTTTACCTGCAACGATTGCGGCCATGTCTTTACCGGCAATACCGTTGCCGCTGCCGGACACACTCCCGGCGCGGAAGCTACCTGTCTGGCGCCCCAAACCTGCACCGTTTGCTCCGCTACCCTTGCGGACGCCCTGGGCCATAACTATGTGGACGGCGTTTGCACCCGCTGCGGCAGAGAGAATCCCGCTGCCAACGGCTGCATCCATAACTTTACCGACGATGGCTTTACCAGCGATTTCTATACCTTCTCCGGCAGCCAGCTGACCAACGGCAAGCACGGCAAATATACCTACGACTTTGGTTACGGCGAGGAGACCCTCACCTATGCCCTGAAGCTGGACAGCGCCGGATCTGTAACCTTTACCCCCACTGAAAACGGCACAGTTACCATCGCTCTGGGCACCAGCTCTACCAACAGAAAGGTTGGCATCTTCAATTCCGCAGGCACGGAAATTGGCAACATCCATGTGGCCAACACCAATACCCTGTATGTGCTTACCGTAGAAGTATCTGCCAACGACACCTATACCGTTAAGCGCACCAGCAACGAATCCGGCCTGTACTACATCGCTTTTATCCCCGATGAAAGCAGCTCCGGCGATGTGCATAAGCACAGCTACAGCGAAAAGATCACCACCGCCGCTACCTGCGATAAGGCCGGCGTTAAGACCTTTACCTGCTCCTGCGGCGCAAGCTACACCGAAGCCATCCCCGCTCTGGGCCATAGCGAAGTAACCGTTAAGGGCTACGCCGCTACCTGCGACACCGACGGCCTCACCGACGGCGTAAGCTGCTCCGTCTGCTCCGCTGTGATCACCGCTCAGGAAGCTATCCCTGCTCTGGGCCATGACTATGTTTCCTCCATCAAGGCTCCTACCTGCACCGAAAGCGGCCTGCGCACCAACACTTGTAACAACTGCGGCGATGTGACCACCGAGGTGATCCCCGCCAGCGGCCATAGCTACAGCAATGGTTCCTGCACCGTTTGCGGCGCTGCCGACCCCAACTACCAGGCTCCTGATGAGAACATCAAGAACGGCCTGGCCAAGGGCGACGACGGCAATTACTATTACTACATCAACAACGAGGTACAGTGGGATTACACCGGCCTGATCGCCAACTCCGCTGGCAACTGGTATATTCTCAATGGCCAGGCTCAGCTGAGCTATGACGGCCTGGTAACCTTCGAGGGCACCAAGTACCTGATCAAGGCTGGCCATGTGAACACCGCGTTCACCGGCATTACCAAGCAGGAAGGC
>JAFSBW010000055.1 GCA_017437095.1 Oscillospiraceae bacterium | reverse complement strand
TCGGTGGGGGTAGGGGCGAGCATTGCTCGTCCGAATGGCTGCCGACCATAACCGCACCCCCGGCGGACGGCCAATGGCCGCCCCTACGGCCTGGGATGGAAGGCATTCAGCGAATGCGGAAGCCTTTGGAGATTGGGGATTGAAGATTGGAGAGTACAGATGGCGAAATCTTCAATCTTCACTCTGGAAAACCTTAGGGCCGGCGGGGCGGGCGATCGCAGATCGCCCCTACGGAATTTGGCGGCACATATTCGGTGGGGGTAGGGGCGAGCATTGCTCGTCCGAATGGCTGCCGACCATAACCGCACCCCCGGCGGACGGCCAATGGCCGCCCCTACGGCCTGGGATGGCAGATGTTTAGCAAATGTGGGGGAGGATACCATACGCCTATAAAGGGAAATTACAGACCGCGAAGAGCCATGATCTCCCGGCAAAGGGTACGCTGGATGGTATCCATTTCGCTGAGCATTTGGCAAAGGTCTGGGTCCTCCTCCTGGCCAAGCTTGGCACTTATACGGTTACGGGCTTCAACAAGCCGCTGGTAGGCCTTGTCGCAGATACTGCCGGGGGCGAAAAGATTGGGAACGATGGGCAGAGCGTTTTCCTCATCCAGCTCGCCGATCAAAGAAAAATAGATCTTGTCGTAATAATCCATAAAATACCCCCGGTAATTTTTTGTGTATAAAGTTGGTATCTATGCCAAGAATATACACTATATAGACACTATTTGCAACCAATTGTTTTCACCTTGCAGCTCATGTACAATAGTTACATAAGAAAAGCGAGGTGGAATACATGGCAGAGCCTTATTTGAAATACCGTACCCGGTTTACATCTTCCCTGAAAAACGAGCTTGTACCTTGCTTTGACGAGCTTTCTAAAAAGACCAGAATCCCTAAGAGCCGCCTGCTGGATGAAGCCATCGAAGACCTGCTGAAAAAGCACGGTTATCCTGCGCAGAAGCCCCAGCAGGAAAAGGAATAAGGGATCACTATATTCCCAACAACGCAGCCGCCCTGAAAGGTTATCCTTCAGGGCGGCTTTTTCATGGGCGATTGACAATGTAGGGGGCGGGCGATCGCAGATCGCCCCTACGGAATTTGGCGGCACATATTCGGTGGGGGTAGGGGCGAGCATTGCTCGTCCGAATGGCTGCCGACCATAACTGCACCCCCGGCGGACGGCCAATGGCCGCCCCTACGGTCTGGAATGGAAAGCATTCAGCGAATGCGGAAGACTTTGGAGATTGGGGATTGGAGATTGGAGAGTGCAGATAGCGAAATCTTCACCCTGGAAATCCTTGGGCGCGGCGGGAGCGGGCGATCGCAGATCGCCCCTACGGAATTTGGCGGCACATATTCGGTGGGGGTAGGGGCGAGCATTGTGTCAAGTGTAACATGGTACACACCAGTGTAAGGACATAGTACACAACTTATATCCTTGCAATGAATCGGTGAATCAGTTGTCCATCCTTGGTATCGAACTCTGCAATTTTGAAGTTCCGATAACAAGCGACAAAT
>JAFSBW010000054.1 GCA_017437095.1 Oscillospiraceae bacterium | reverse complement strand
TAAACCTCCCGATGACAGAGAGTAAACAGGTTCGCCAACCGTTTACAAACTAGCACAAAGGGAGGTTATCCAAATGGACAAGGTGATTATAGCACAATCTCCGTGCGATAGACAATAAGCTATTTTAATAGCAGCGGAGCATTTCGTGCAAAAGGAAGATATTCGATGCACCTTTTAGGTGCGGCTGGTAATAGGCCCTTATAGGGCCTGTGCAAGCCACCGGCTAAGCCGGTGGTCTTGACTGGCAGCGGTTACAATATGCGCCGGAGCATTGTAAAAAAGGGCGTAAATGCTTGCAAATTCTGCCAATATGGTATATAATGCTTCTATAAAATAATTTGAGGAGGATTTCCTATGAAGAAAATTGCTGTTTTGCTTCTGGCCATCGCGCTGCTGGTGCTGGCCGGCTGTAAGTGCGAGCATAAGTGGCTGGATGCGGATTGCCTGAACCCCCAGAAGTGCCAGGAATGCGGCGAGACTCAGGGCGAGGCGCTGGGCCATGACTGGCAGGCTGCTACCTGCGAAGCCCCCAAGACCTGCGAGGTCTGCGGCGAGACCGAGGGCGATGTTCTGCCCCATAGCTGGCAAGACGCTACCTGCACCGCTCCCAAGACCTGTGAAGACTGCGGGAAAACCGAGGGCGAAGCTCTGGGCCACAATTGGGTAGACGCTACTTACGACGCTCCCAAGACCTGTCAGACTTGCGGCGAGGTAGAGGGCGTTGCCCTTACCCGAGTAGATCTGGGCTTCTCTATGGAAGAAATGCCCACCTATATGGATGCCGCTATGCAGACCCTTGGCTATAAGCTGAGCTACTGGGGCGTAGACGAGGACGGCTGGCCCACTTATGACCTGCAGGATGCCAACGGCAACTATACCAATGTGTATGTTTCCTTCGCTCCCAATGCTGACAGCTCCAAGGTCTATGCGGTAGTGGTAATTTGCGAGGATGTAACCAATACCGATGCCGTTACCCTGATGGGCATTGTAGGCGGTGTTGGCATTGGCATGGCAGAGCCGGAGTTTGATACCGAAAAGATGCAGCAGACCTTTAGCGGCACCCCCGTTGTTCAGGACAATGTGGCTTACTATACTGTAGAGGATCACGGCCTGACGGTGGAGATGAATGTAGATAGCCAGTTTGCAGCCTTCTGGGTATACCCCGCAGAGTAATTTTTAAATAAAAATACCACCGGCCAAAGCCGGTGGTATTTTGTGCTGTTGTAGCGCTTTACAGCTCGCAGTTGCCTACAGTACGGGGGAAGGAGAGAACATCCCGGATGTTGCCCATGCCGGTAAGGTACATCACGCAGCGCTCGAAGCCAAGGCCAAAGCCGGCGTGACGGGCAGAGCCATACTTGCGCAGATCCAGGTAGAAGCCGTAGTCCTCAGGGTTCATGCCCAGCTCTTCAATACGGGCTTTGAGGATATCGTAGTTGTCCTCCCTCTGGCTGCCGCCGATGATCTCGCCGATGCCGGGAACCAGGCAGTCCATAGCCGCAACGGTCTTGCCGTCGGGGTTGAGCTTCATATAGAAGGCCTTGATCTCCTTGGGATAATCGGTAACGAATACCGGGCGCTTGAAGATCTGCTCGGTCAGGTAGCGCTCATGCTCGGTCTGCAGGTCGCAGCCCCACTCAACGGGGTAGTCAAACTCATGGTTATGCTCTTTCAGGATCTCGATGGCTTCGGTGTAGGTGATGTGGCCAAAGTCGGAGTTCATAACCAGGTTCAGCCGCTCCAGCAGGCCCTTGTCTACAAACTGGTTGAAGAAGTTCATTTCCTCAGGCGCATGCTCCAGCACATAGGAGATGATATATTTGATCATATCCTCAGCCAGGCGCATATCGTCGGCCAGATCCGCAAAGGCGATCTCCGGCTCGATCATCCAGAACTCTGCCGCATGGCGGGTGGTGTTGGAGTTTTCGGCGCGGAAGGTGGGGCCAAAGGTGTAGATATTGCGGAAAGCCATGGCGTAGGTCTCGCCGTTGAGCTGGCCGGAAACGGTCAGGTTGGTGGGCTTGCCGAAAAAGTCCTTGCTGAAATCTACCTTGCCGTCTTCGGTAAGGGGAATGTTGTTCAGATCCAGGGTGGTCACCTGGAACATTTCGCCTGCGCCTTCGCAGTCAGAGCCGGTGATCAGGGGGGTGTTTACATACACAAAGTCCCGCTCCTGGAAGAATTGGTGGATAGCCATGGCAGCCAGGCTTCTTACCCGGAAAACCGCCTGGAAGGTGTTGGTGCGGGGGCGAAGGTGGGTAATGGTGCGCAGGAACTCCAGAGAGTGCCGCTTGGGCTGCAGGGGGAAATCGCCGGTAGAGGGGCCCTCTACGGTAACAGAGCTGGCCTGAATCTCAAAGGGCTGCTTGCTATCGGGGGTAAGGATCAGCTTGCCCTCAATGATCAGAGCAGCGCCGATGTTGATCTTGGCGATCTCCTGGAAATTGGGCAAAGAATCGTCATAAACGATCTGCACGGGGCTAAAATAAGTGCCGTCGTTGAGCATAATAAAGCCAAACTGCTTGCTTCCCCGGCGGTTGCGTACCCAGCCGCCGATCTGAACGGTCTGGTCGGCATATTTTTCCGTAGAGCGATACAGTTCGCGAACGGTGATCAGTTCCATAGTGAAATACCTCCTGGTGGCATAATGTAATATTATACGCCCAATTGGCAGATTTTACAAGGGGAAAGTTAGTTTTTTATGCTATTTGTCTGAAAAAAACCTGGATTCTACGGGCCGGAGGGAAAGAAAAAGCGGCAATTGAAAAAACTGCCGCCTGACCGGTGGTCTTACGGAAAAAAAGCCGCCCATTTTTCGCCGGAAAAAGGACGAGCAGCCGCTCATACAGTAGCTATGGAGGTGAGGCGTATGTTCGCCGCCACATGGCTTATGCTCAGCACATTGCTATGCTCTTTGCAGCTATCTTCAGGAAGCTTCCCAAAACCGCTTACAGCCAAAGAAGAGCGCCACTATTTAGCCCTGGCCGCCCAGGGGGATCTGGAGGCCAGAAATATTCTTATCGAGCGCAACCTCCGCCTGGTTGCCCACATTATGAAAAAATACTACGCCCAGGCATCGGACCAGGAGGATCTGATCTCCATTGGCACCATCGGCCTGATCAAGGGCATTACCACCTTTGATGCTTCCAAGGGCGCCCGCCTGGCTACCTATGCCGCCCGGTGCGCGGAAAACGAGATCCTTATGTATTTTCGCGCCCAGCGCAAGCGGGCCCAGGATGTATCCCTTTCGGATTACATTGAAACCGGGGCCGACGGCACAGCGTTGGAGCTTATGGATGTGGTAGGCCAGGAGGATGATCTGCTGGAGCGCACCAGCCGAAAGCAGGAGCTATCCCGGGTGCTAAAGGCGATCAAGCAGGATCTTACCCCTCAGGAGCGGCAGATCATAGAGCTGCGCTACGGCCTTACCGGCCAGTCCCCAGCCCGGCAGCGGGAGGTAGCGGAAATAACCGGCATCAGCCGCAGCTATGTTTCCCGCATGGAAAAACGGGCACTGGAAAAGCTGCGAAAGGCCCTGGCAGATTAAAAGCCCACCGGCGCAGGCCGGTGGGCAGTATGGGTTACAGACAATCGGTAAGCCGCAGGGAGACGTTTACCAAAAGGGAAATGTTGTTTTCATCGAAGGCGGTATCTTTAGAGGTGTGGATCTTATCCATATAGTAGCCGATGCGCTTGCCCTTATTTAGGGCGGCTACGCCTACGCCGTGGTCAAAATGCTTCTGGTCCGAGGGGTAGAAAGCGGATTTCTCCGCTTCCAGCAGGATCTGCTTGCTGCCCTCCGGCTGGAAGCATTTGGCAAACAGCCCCCAGTAGGCAATGTCGGCCTTCTTTTTCAGCACCAGCATAATATGGTCGCCATCGGAAACGCAGTCAAAGTTGATCAAAAGCTTTTCCTGGATGCCCCGGTTTTTATGCCGGGAGCGCAGAGCGGCAGAGCCCAGCAGGCCCAGCTCCTCATTGTCGAAGAACACAAAGGCGGCTTTGGCCCGCTGCTGGGGGGTCATAGCGCTGTAAAGCTCTATCAGGGTAATCACGCCGGAGGTGTTGTCGTTGGCGGTGTGCTTATTCGCCGGGCCGCCCATAAATACGAAAAACACGGCAATCATCATAATCAGGTACGCAGCCCAAATGCTGACAACGGGATGCACCGACAGGGCCTTGAGCCCCCAGTTTACCAGAAACATCAGCGCCAGAAAAGGCACGACCAGCAACAGCTGGTAGCCCAGGTACAGCCACATATTTTTAGGGGTAATAAAGTTGGGGAAGGGGAGCTGGGCGCAGGTATCGTAGTGGGCGGTGTAGACTACCTGGGCGGTGTCCAAATCTCCCAGGATCAGGTTGCGGCTTTGGGGGAAGCCGCTGCTTTCTATGCGCAGCTGGGGAAACTGCTGCTGCATGCGCTGAATAAAGGCGGTTTTTTGCTTTTTGGTCTTGCGCACCTGCCAGGAAGAGAGGATCTCTTGGCTAAAATCTGTCATATTATGGCCTCCTTTTGGAATATTATACACCCCCGGGCAAGAAATGTCACGAATTTTTACAAAACGATTGACAGAAAATAGCATTTTCGTTATAATTATCCTAGAATCGCCCGGGAAGGGCAAACACAAATAAAGGAGTTTTTACTATGGGCAAGTTTGTTATCCGTCAGACCAATTCCGGCTTTAAGTTCGACCTGAAGGCCGGCAACGGCGAAGTTATCGCCACTTCCGAGGTATATACCACTGAGGCAGCTTGCCTTAAGGGCGCTGAGAGCGTTGCCAAGAATGCTCCCGTGGCTGGCCTGCACGACCTGACCGGCGAGGAAATGGAAGTAAAGCACCCCAAGTTCGAGCTGTATGAAGACAAGGCCGGCGAGTTCCGCTTCCGCCTGAAGGCCCGCAACGGTGAGATCATCGCTACCTCCGAGGGCTACAAGGCCAAGAGCTCCTGCCTCAACGGCATCGAGTCCGTCCGCAAGAACGCCGCCGAAGGCAACATCGTTAAGGAATAATTCTTACATAAAAAGCAGCCCGGTTATTCCGGGCTGTTTTTTTGCGGAATGCAAATGTTTTTCCTTGAAAAACGGATGCGGCGGGTGTATACTAATAGGCGGTGTGAGCCGCCGGAAAGCGGCCAATAAAGAGAAAAGGAAGGAAGAAATTATGGAAGAGAAAACCACGCCTACTGAGGGCATCTATGATGCCACTGCATTGGGCAAACCCAAAATGCTGGTGCTGGGCCTGCAGCACATGTTCGCCATGTTCGGCGCTACTGTGCTGGTGCCTGCGATCACCGGCCTGAATGTGTCTACTACGCTGTTTTTCGCCGGCGTGGGCACGCTGCTGTTCCACTTGATCACCGGCCGCAAGGTGCCCGCGTTCCTGGGCAGCTCCTTTGCGTTCCTGGGCGCTTACGGCTTAGTTACTGCCTCCGGCCAGGACATTCCCCTTACCTATTCCGGCTTCGGCGTTGCGGTTGCCGGCCTTATGTACCTGGTGTTGGCGCTGCTGTTCAAGGTGTTTGGCACTAAGAAAGTTATGCGCTTCTTCCCGCCCATCGTTACCGGCCCCGTGATCATCGCCATCGGCCTTACTCTGTCCGGTACTGCCATCGACAGCTGCTCTGCCAACTGGCTGGTAGCCCTGGTAGCCATTGCTGTGGTTATCGTGTGCAATATCTGGGGCAAGGGCATGATCAAGATCATCCCTATTTTGCTGGGCGTGATCGCTTCCTACCTGGTAGCTGTGATCGTTGACCCCGCCGCCCGGGACAATGTTGCCAAGACCGTTGCCGCGGCTGACTGGATCGGCCTGCCCATTATCTGGGAGGAGACCGCCCTTTCCATCTTTGGCAAGGATCTGGATGTTAGCATGCTCATTACCGCTGTGATCACCATTGCTCCCATCTCCCTGGCTACCATCGTAGAGCATGTAGGCGATATGTGCGCCATTAGCTCCACCGTGGGCAAGAACTATGTAGCTGACCCCGGCCTGCACAAGACCCTGGTAGGCGACGGCCTGGCGACCAGCCTTTCCGCCCTCTTTGGCGGCCCTGCCAACACTACCTACGGCGAGAACACCGGCGTTCTGGCCCTGAGCAAGGTGTATGACCCCAAGGTCATCCGCCTGGCTGCCTACTTTGCGATCCTGCTCTCCTTCTGCCCCAAGTTTGCCGCGCTGATCGTTGCCATGCCCGCCGCTACCATGGGCGGCGTTTCCCTGGTGCTTTACGGCATGATCTCTGCTGTTGGCGTGCGCAATGTGGTAGAAAACCAGGTAGACTTTACCAAGAGCCGCAATGTTCTTATCGCCGCGCTGATCCTGGTGCTGGCCATTGGCCTGAAGTACGGCACCGGCGCTGTCCAGGGCATTTCTTTCCCCATCGGCTCTGTGCAGATCACTCTGTCCGGCCTGGCTGTAGCCGCGCTGGTGGGCATCGTTCTCAACGCTGTGCTGCCCGGCAAGGACTATGAGTTCGGCACCAACGACCAGGGCGACAAGTCCGTAAACTTCGGCCCCCGCGCTGACGGCTAAGCCCAACCAAATAAATCCCGGTGCGCGTAGGCTCGGGATTCTTAACGCAGGAATAAGGGCAGTTACCCCAATGCAGGGCGCTGGCTCGCTCCCTCCGCCATATTCAGTAAACAACCGCAGCACCCCAAAGGGTGCTGCGGTTACTATTTTGCCTATTGGAATTTGGCAGCTAGATTATTGGCTGCTCGGTACACCAATCCTTAGTTTTACAATGCGGACAAAGCAGCTTGTATTCATTTTCAGAATGCTCAGTAACGATAACCTTAGTCCATTTGATATGGAACATTTTGGAACAATGCTTACACTTGAAACTGTGCGCTGCGATCCGTTTTGCCAATATCACGATGATCGCTGCAGCGACCGTCGGAATCAGAAAAATCAACAAATACTCCATAAATTCATCTCCGCCTTCCAATTCATGCTGGCCAAACCCATTGCAGCTTCCGGGAATGTCTTATGCCACCCGCACGGCAACGATGACCAAACGGCCGTTTTCCTGGGAGTATTCGCAGGTAGAAAGGGTGATCAGCTTGTCGCCGTACTGGGGAGTAATGCCGGTGTCGTAGAAGGATTCCCGCTTGCAGGTTTTTACAAAGGAGTTAAACTCCGCTTCGCCCTTGGCATCTACAAACAGATGGTACTGGAAGCCCTCGCCCAGGGTGGCGGTGGTTTTAAACACAGCGAAGATCTCGTAGGTATGGCGCTCGGTAAGGGTGTCAAAATAGATGTAGCGGTTGTTTTCGTAAAAACTTTCCTTGGTGTAGTTGATCAACTGGGCGAACATGCTGCCGTCCTGCATCCGGTGGCCGTAAATGGTGATGTTGTCCGAGGGGGCGTCTACATCGCATTGCTCCCGGGCGTAGATACAGCCGTGGAGATTGTATTTTTTGTTGAAATCCCGGTGCAGATAATAGTCTGGGTTTTTGGGGGACTGGACAACGGGATAGTCGATCACTGTGCCGGGAATGGCGATCCAGCCTACGGTATCCGGGTTTTTCAGGAAAAGCTCCTCAAACTCCGGCAGCACCTTCATTTCTTCTCCGGTATTGGGGTGAGAAATGGTAACAAACTCCGGCGCCGGGGTGGTGGGTACAGGGGTAGTCTCGATCACGCCGGGGCCGGTCTGCTCTGGGGGCGTAGTGGCCGGCGGCTGGGTAATGGAGGGCCGGGGGGCGGTATGGCCGCCGTGCATATCCGAAAGGTCGCTATAGTCGCCCTTGGTAAGCACAGATTCTAAAATGTAGCTGCCCAGCCGGTAGGCGCTGTAGGCAAATACGCCCACCAGTATGGCCAGCACGATATAAAATATGATTTTCTTTGTGGTTTTACGCATAGGAATGCCTCCTTTGCCCACCATTATACCCCTATTTTTCCGCAATGTAAAGCCCAAGATTTGCCACGGGGTATTGTAAATAAAATGCCGATGGTGTATAATGTAGCTATCTATATTTGAAAAAAGGAGCGTTTCGCTATGATTTCAAGAGAGATTTGTCAGCGGGTGCTGCATAAGGCGCTGTCCACCGGGGCAGACTATGCGGAAATCTTCGCTGAGAATACTGTTAACCATTCCCTGAGCATGATCGCAAGCAAGGTAGATTCCATTAAGGATACTGTCATCGCCGGCGCGGCTATCCGCGTATACAAAGGTATGCGCAGCGTTATGGCTTCTACGGTGGATACCACCGAAGCTGGCCTGCTGCGCTGCGCCGAATCTGCTGCCGAGGCTTTGGGCCAGGGCAGCGCCCAGATCGATATCGTGCTGAAAGAGCGGCTCTTCGGCGATATCCACCCGGTAAAGATCGTGCCTTCCTCTGTGGGCAACAAGGAAAAGGTTGCCATCCTGAAAGAGGGCTACTTTGCCGCCAAGGAATATGACGAGAGCATTGTGCAGGTAAGCGGCAGCCTGCTGGATGTGGATCACAATATCCTCATCGCCAATACCGACGGCACCTACGCCCAGGACCGCCAGATCCGTACCCGCCTGGCCATCTCCGCCGTTGCCGACAAGGGCACCGGCACCCAGACCGGCTTCTTTGGCCCCGGCCGCCGCATGGGCCTGGAGGTGTTCGACAGCATCATCGACCCCAAGCAGGTAGGCATCACCGCTGCCAAGCAGGCTGTTACTATGGCCGGTGCGGGCTACTGCCCCGCAGGCGTTATGCCCGTAGCCATCGACAACGGCTTCGGCGGCGTTATCTTCCACGAGGCCTGCGGCCACTCTCTGGAAGCTTCCTCCGTTGCCTACGGCCAGAGCCAGTTCGCCGGCAAGCTGGGCCAGAAGATCGCAAACGAAAAGGTTACCGCCATTGACGACGGCACCATCCCCAACGCCTGGGGCTCCATCAACATCGACGACGAAGGCACTCCTGCCCAGAAGAATGTACTGATCGAAAACGGCGTTCTGAAGAGCTATATGATCGATAAGTTCAACGGCAGAAGAATGGGCATGGCCTCTACCGGCAATTCCCGCCGCCAGAGCTACCGCTATACTCCCACTTCCCGCATGACCAACACCTACATCGCCGCCGGCACCGATAAGAATGAGGATATCATCGCTTCTATGGAGTACGGCCTGTACGCCGCTTCCATGGGCGGCGGCTCCGTCAACCCCGTAACCGGCGAATTTAACTTCTCCGTCAACGAGGGCTACATGATTCGTAACGGCAAGATCTGCGAGCCTGTCCGTGGCGCGTCCCTGGTTGGTAAGGGCAGCGAGATCATCCAGAACATCGATATGGTGGGCACGGATATGGAAATGGGCCAGGGCATGTGCGGCTCTTCCAGCGGCAGCGTGCCTACCAATGTAGGCCAGCCTCTGATCCGTGTATCCAGCATCACCGTGGGAGGTAGATAATATGACTTTCAATGAATTTAAGCAGCTTGTCATTGCTGAATGCGCCGCCAAGGGCATTGAAGAATACGAGCTTTACTATCAGGCAGGCTCCAGCGTCAGCGTGGATACCTTCCAGCACAGCATCAATGAGTTTACCTCTTCCTACTCCGGCGGCTTGTGTTTCCGCTGCATCTACGGCGGCAAGATGGGCTACGCTTCTACCGAAGCTTTGGAGGAGAGCCAGGCCAAGGCCCTGGTAGAAAAGGCAGTAGATAACGCCGTCAATCTGGAAGCCGAGGAGCAGGTGTTCCTGGGCGAGGGCGGCCAGACCTATGAGCCCCTGGACATCAAGCCCTACCAGCTGCCTACTACCGAGGAGCTGATCTCCACCGTTTTGGCCGTGCAGGAGAAGATCTACGCCGCAGACCCCGCCGTCATCGACGGCTGCCAGACCCAGGGCATCATCGAAACCAGCGAGATCGCCATCTACAATTCCAAGGGCCTGGATCTGCACTATGCCAACAACGCCTCCGGCCTGATCGCCGTGGGCGTGGTATCCGACGGTAAGGAAATGTCCAACGATTACCAGATCAAGCTGGGCAAGCTGGACGAGATCGACACCGACGAGCTGGTGAAGAAGGCTGTGGCCGGCGCCAAGGAAAAGCTGGGCGGCGAGGTAGCTCCCACCGGCCAGTATCCCGTTATTTTCAACCCCGATGCTATGTGCAGCCTGCTGAGCGTGTACTCCAGCATCTTCAATTCCGAAGCTGCCCAGAAGGGCCTGAGCAAGCTGGCGGACAAGGAAGGCGAAATCATCGCCGCCCAGTGCGTTACGCTGGTGGACGATCCCTTCCACAAGGAAAATCCCGAGCCCATCAACTTTGACGCCGAGGGCAGCCCCACAAAGCGCAAGTGCGTCATCGAAAAGGGCAAGCTGAACACCCTGCTGTACAACCTGAAGACCGCTGCGGTTGCCGGCAAGAAGACCACCGGCAACGCCTCCAAGGCCGGTTACGACAGCGCCGTGGGCATCCGTCCCTTTACCATGTACCTGGAAGGCGGCGAGGTGACCGAGGAGGAGCTGCTGGCCCTGGCCGGTGACGGCGTATACATTACTGACCTGAGCGGCCTGCACGCCGGCGCGGACTCTGTCTCCGGCGACTTCTCCCTGCAAAGCTCCGGCTATATGATCGAAGGCGGCAAGAAGACCACCTATGTAAAGTCCTTTACCGTGGCGGGCAACTTCTACGATCTGCTCAAGACTATCCGGGTTATGGCAAACAATTCCAAGCTTCCCAACGCCATGGGCATGACCGCCTTTGGCGCTCCCAGCGTGCTGGTAGACGGCCTTTCCATCGCCGGCAAATAACAACCAAGTCAAGACCACCGGCACTTAGCCGGTGGTCTCAGTCTGTCGAAAAAGTATTTTTCGACAGACTGTCAGAGGTCGAGAAAGCCACAAAGACAAGCAAACCGCACTCGTCGGCGTACAGGTGGTACGGTAGAGGGCGGTTTGCGCAGTAAGTCAAAATGCCTTGCGAAG
>JAFSBW010000053.1 GCA_017437095.1 Oscillospiraceae bacterium | reverse complement strand
GGTTTTCTTTTTTATGGAGCGGGTGACGAGGCTCGAACTCGCTACCTCCACCTTGGCAAGGTGGCGCTCTACCGGATGAGCTACACCCGCGGAACAAGAAGTATTATAGCACTTTTTCGCTATTTGTCAATAGGGAAAATGCTTTAATTTTCAACTTCTTGCAAAATATTATTTGGCGGAACGCAAACCGGGTAATCATCAAAATCCCACACATAGCCAACCATTTGGTAATCGTAGTAACGCACCAAATCGGAGTTCTGACTGTGGCGCAGAATATCCACATGATAATACATGCCGTCCTGGCAAATAATGTTCCAAAAATAAGGTTGGCCGTCCTTTGTGCCGGATACTACAAAGCATTCCAGCTGGGCGTTACGGCACATCGCCGCAAAAAGCTGCGCAAATGCTTTGCTGTCGCCTACCCCATAGCGGAAAATACTATACGCCGGGGTAATGGATGGAACAACTTGAATTTGCGTTCTCTCAACCAAAAAGTTGTACATTAGAGAAAAGCGGACACTTTCCTGCTCCTCCGCAATAACATTCAGCCTGGAGGCCTGGAATACAGGCTCTACATACTCTGCCATTTCCCGCAAAGTTTCCCGATTGGTCTGGTAGGTAAAAGCCAGCTCAACCAAGCGCTCTTTCCCGGTCTCCGGAAAGATGTTCACGGTTACAAGGGGCCGCTCCATGATCAGATGGGGGTTTTCATCTGCGTAAGCTTCTACCCATAGGGCAAAATCGTCATCGCTATAGTTATCCATGCGGAAAACCAGGGAGGTTTCGAAATCCAGCAGAGCGGTGCGGATCAGCTCAAAGGTCTGCTTGGTGGTATGAACATAGGGGATGGTGCGAAGGTTGGGGCGGTTATGGTGGTAAGAAATACGGAAGCTCACAGCCTTATGGTTGCCTATTTCGCCCAGCTGGAAGGAAATCTTTTCCACAGCATAGGCTGCCAGCGCATCATAGCGCATAACATAATCTATCGCAGCGCGTATATCATCTTCCAGCAGAGCGCCTCTATATTCAGAAAGAGATATTTTATCGCCGGCGGATTGGCTATGCACCAGGCTTTTTAGCGCCTGGCATAGGCTATAATAATCCTTAACGGATGTATGCAGCGGCTCGGAAGCGCTGGGAGGCGTTGCATGGGGCTTGGAAGAGGAATAGCTTCCCTTTCCCAAGCTGCCGCACCCGGCCAGACAACAAACCGCAAGAAGCAAAGCGAAAATCTTTTTCATACTACAAAGCATCCTTGCTATAGCGGGCGAAGCCGTCACCCAAAACCTGGTGGGCTTCCTGAACAATAATAAAGGCGTTGGGATCAATATCCACTACCATTGCTTTCAAATCGGCGATCTGCTGCTTTTTTACCGCGGTAAGCACAACCTTTGTTTCATTGCCGCTGTAGGCGCCCTGGCCATTCAGGAAGGTGCAGCCGCGGCCAAGCTCGTCGCCGACCCGTTTTGCCACCGCGGTATACTCTTTGGAGATGATCAGAACGACCTTGGAATAGTCGAAGCTGTAAACCACGGCATCGATCACACGGCCGGTAACAAAGATCGCCACGCCGCTGTACAGCGCATTCTGGGCATCCCGGAAGGCAAGGCCGGTAAGCACCGCGACCACCGCGTCAAAGCAGGTCGTTATCACGCCGATGGGCAAATACTGAAATTTTCGTTTGAGAAGCCGGCAGATAATATCAGAGCCGCCGGTAGACGCACCTACGGAGAATATGATACCGATGCCAAGGCCGGTACCGACACCGCCGTACAGCGCAGCCAGCAGCATATCCACCTTTGGCACGCTTACCCAGGAAAACAGATCGATGGCCAGGGAGCTGGCGACCATGCCAAGCAGCGATGTCAGCATAAATCTTCGTCCCAGCTTCCAGCCGCCAACGGCAAAGATAGGAAGATTCAGCAGCACGGCAAAAGTACCCACACCGATGCCGCGAATGCCGGTAAACTCCAAAAAGGCCATACCCAAACCGGAAACACCGCCGATATTCATATTGTGAGGCGCTAAGAACAGATTAAAGCTAATGCCAAACAGGCAGCAGCCAAAAAGCACTTTTGCCGTAAACCAGACGGTATCCCAAACCTTTTTCATTAGATGCCTCCTATTGTTATCTGCTTTTCAGGGGAATCCTCCGGCTTGAGCAGAGAGCCGGCTGTGGGGATGGTCTTGCTGCGGTAGCGGCTTACATTGACGATGCCGCTTTCTTCCAGGGCGGCTGCATCCTGCAGCACCGCTTTCTTTTTCAGGGACATAACCGCTACGCCCTGGGTATTTCGGGTAGTCTTGGGCAGCAGCTGGGCTGTAGAGATAACAGCCGCCCGGCCATCGGAAGAATACAGCGCAAGCTGTGTATCTGCCTGGAGGCCCATGATCTTCGTCAGAGGGCTCTTGTCGCTGTAAGCGCCGGTAAGCTTGCGGCGGTTGGTCTTGGTCTCATAAGCAGACATGGGCACCTTCGCGGCCTTGCCGTTTTCAAAAAGGAACAGCACAAAGCCCTTATAATCCCCCGCCAGCACTACCTGGGCTACGGTTTCACCGGGGTCCATGCCCAGCTTCTGGGGCAAATAATCGCCCAAAAGGCTGGCCTTGCCGTCATCAAAATCAGAAAGCCTGGTCTTATAGCACTGGTATTGGTTGGTAAACACCAAAAGCTCCGTCCGGTTGGTAGCCTCCGCAGAGAATGCCAGGGAATCGCCTTCCTTGAATTTCTGTTCACCGCTCATACGCAGGGACTGGGCTGTGATCTTTTTCAGGTAGCCTTCCTTGGAGATAAACAGGGTTACGGGGTAATCCGGGATCTCCTCTACCTCTTCTTCCCCAGCGATCTCCTCGGCTTGATAAAGGATCTCCGTCTTTCTGGGCTGGCCGTACTTTTCGGCCACTTTTTTCAGCTCGTCGATGATCACATTTTTCAGCCGGCGGTTGGAATTGAGGGTAGTGCGCAGGTCATCGATCTCCCGCTCCAGGTCGTCAATGGCCCGGGTCTGCTTTAGGATGTACTCCTTGTTGATATTTCGCAGCTTGATCTCCGCCACAAAATTGGCCTGAATCTCGTCAATGCCAAAGCCGATCATCAGGTTAGGCACTACCTCGTTTTCCAGCTCTGTTTCCCGGATAATGCGAATGGCCTTGTCGATATCCAGCAAGATCCGCTCCAGGCCCTTCAGCAAATGCAGCCGGTCTTCCTTTTTCTGGATCTGGAAATAGATGCGCCGCTTGACGCAATCGGTGCGCCAGGCTGTCCACTCCTCCAGGATCTCGCCAACACCCAAAACTCTGGGCATACCGGCAATGAGAATATTGAAATTACAGGCAAAGCTATCCTGCAAAGGGGTAAGGCGGTAGAGCTTCTGCATCAGCTTGTCAGGGTCAACGCCCCGCTTCAGGTCGATGGTCAGCTTCAGGCCGCCAAGATCCGTTTCGTCACGCATATCGGAGATCTCTTTGATCTTACCCGCCTTGATCAGCTCCGCTACCTTATCCATGATCACTTCGCTGGTAGTAGAATAAGGGATCTCGGTGATCTCTATGAGGTTACCGTCCTTCACATAGTGCCATTTGGCCCGCAGTTTAAAGCTGCCGCGGCCGGTAGAATAGATCTCCCGGGTAGTAGCTTCGTCAAAGAGAAGATAGCCACCGGTGGAAAAATCCGGGCCGGGAAGGGTCTCCAAAATATCATGGTCCGGGTTTTTCATAAGGGCAATGGCAGTTTCGCAAACCTCTTTCAGGTTGAAAGAGCAAATATTGCTGGCCATGCCCACGGCGATACCCTGGTTGGCGGATACCAGCACATTGGGAAAGGTTGTAGGCAGAAGAGTAGGCTCTTTCTTGGTGGCATCGTAGTTATCCACCATATCCACGGTGTCCAGATCAATATCCCGAAACAGCTCCGCACAGATGCTTTCCAGCTTAGCCTCGGTATAACGGGAGGCTGCGTAGGCCATATCTCGGGAATAAACCTTGCCGAAGTTGCCCTTACTGTCCACAAAGGGGTGCAGCAGGGTTTCATTGCCCCGGGCAAGGCGCACCATGGTTTCATAAATGGCGGCATCGCCGTGGGGATTCAGGCTCATGGTCTGGCCAACGATATTGGCGGACTTGGTGCGGCCGCCGGAGAGCAGGCCCATTTTATACATCGTATACAGAAGCTTGCGGTGAGAGGGCTTAAAGCCGTCGATCTCCGGGATAGCTCTGGAAACAATGACGGACATGGCATAGGGCATATAGTTGATCTCCAGGGTTTCGGAGATCGCCTGCTCCGTAGTAGAGCCTACCAGGCCGACTACGCCATCGGTATTGATCTTCTTTTTATTTTCAGTATCTTTTTTCTTTCGTGCCATAATTGGCTCCTTTGTTGCGCAGAAATTTTGGCGTTGTTAAGAAATATCCGCAAGCTCCAGATACTTTGCGCCGTTTTCGGAAATGAAATTCTTTCTGGCCTGGAGATTATCGCCCAGCAACATATCAAAATAATGGGAGGTGCGCTCGGCTTCTTCCGGAATAACCTTGATCAGGCGGCGGGTATCCGGGTTCATGGTAGTCATCCACATCATCTCCGGGTCATTCTCGCCAAGGCCCTTGGAGCGCTGGATGGTAACCTTCTTCCCCTCAAGCTCCTTCAGGATCTTCGCCTTTTCCTGCTCGTTATAGGCAAACCAGGTTTTATCCTTGCAGGTGATCTCAAACAAGGGGGATTCCGCAATATACACATAACCGTCCCGGATCAGCGTGGGGCAAAGGCGGTAGAGCATGGTAAGGATCAGGGTGCGGATCTGGAAGCCGTCCACATCCGCATCGGTACAGATAACAACCTTGTTCCAGCGCAGGTTGCTCAAATCAAAGCTGGAAAGCTCCTTTGCTTTCTTGCCCTGCACCTCTACACCGCAGCCCAGAACCTTCATCAAATCTGTAATGATGGGGCTGGCGAAAATCTTGGAATAATCCGCCTTTAGGCAGTTGAGGATCTTACCGCGTACAGGCATGATCCCCTGGAACTCGGCGTCACGGCTCTGCTTGACGCTGCCCAGCGCAGAGTCGCCCTCTACGATGTAAAGCTCCCGCTTGTCCGTATCCCGGCTGCGGCAGTCTACAAATTTTTGGATGCGGTTAGCAATGTCGATAGAGCCGGAAAGCTTCTTTTTTACATTGGCTTTGGTCTTTTCCGCAGACTCTCTGGCCCGCTTGTTCAGCAGGATCTGGTCCGCTGCCCGGTCGGCCTCCTGCTTGTTTTCCAGAAACCAAACCTGCAGTTTTTCTTTAAAGAAGGCTGTCATGGCTTCCTGGGTGAATTTGGAATTGACCGACTTTTTGGTCTGGTTTTCAAAGCAGCCAATGGTGGAGAAGCAGTTGGTAACGATCACCAGGCTGTCCTGAATATCCTGGAAGATGATCTTGCTCTCCGTCTTGGTGTATTTATTGGTATCGCGCAGATATTTATCAAAAGCTGCGGTAAAGCCGGAGCGCACGGCCCTGTCCGGGCTGCCGCCGTACTCCAGCCAGGAGGAATTGTGGTAATACTCAATGTGGTTTACCTGCTTGCTGAAGCAGAAAGAGGCGGTAATTCGCAGCTTCATCTCCGGGCGGTTTTCCGCATCTCTTCCCCGGCGCTCCGCTTCCCAGAATACGGGCATAGTAAAGGCATTATCCCCTACCAGCTCCTCCACATATTCCTGGATGCCGTTTTGGTAGCAGTATTCCTCAGTTTCAAAGCTTTTGCCCACCTGGTTGCGGAAGCGGAAGGTAATGCCCTTGTTGACGACCGCCTGGCGCTTGAGCACATCCCGGTAGTATTCCACGGGGATCTTGATATCGGTAAACACCTGAGAATCCGGCTTCCAATGGAAAACAGAGCCGGTCTTTTTCCGGTCGGCCGGTTCTTTGGTCAGGCCACCGATGTTACGGCCCTTTTCAAAATGGAGGGTATACTTATAGCCATCCCGGCGGATGGTAGCATCGAAGAACTCAGAGGCATACTGGGTAGCGCAGGAGCCCAGGCCGTTCAGGCCCAGGGAATACTCATAGTTTTCGCCATTCTCGCCGTACTTGCCGCCGGCATACATCTCGCAGAAGACCAGCTCCCAGTTGTAGCGCTTTTCTTTTTCGTTATAATCCACGGGGCAGCCGCGGCCAAAATCCTCTACCTCTACGCTGTGATCTTCGTAGCGGGTTACGATCACCGTATCGCCGTAGCCCTCCCGGGCTTCATCGATGGCGTTGGAAAGGATCTCAAATACCGCGTGCTTGCAGCCCTCCAGATCGTCCGAGCCAAAGATGACCGCAGGGCGCTTACGCACCCGCTCCTCCCCTTTGAGCATGGAAATACTGGAGTTTCCGTATTGTTCCTGTCTTGTTTTTGCCATAATTTGTCTACCTGCCATAGTTATCCATAGTATATTGCCATTATACGCAATTTTTTATGCAAAGTCAACCTTTGCGGCTATATGTGGGGATGATACCCCTCTTTCGGCACAATATTTGGTACACAAAAAGCACGCCGCATGGTAACGGCGTGCTTCGTTTCAGCGCATATGGAAGATGGGCTGGCGGTTTTCAAAAGTACATGCATAGCCAAAAATATCTTGCAGCAGCTCAACCGCCTCACGGGTATACTGGCCTACTCTGGCGCTGTTATGGGCATCGGAGCCAACGGTAACGATTTCCCCTCCCAGCTCCCGGAAGCGGACAAAATACTCCCTGGCGGGCAAAAAAGCGCCGCAGCGGTCCAAACCGCTGGTATTCAGCTCCATACCCTTACCCTTTTGGGCCAGAGTTCGCAGGATCTCGTCAACGATTTCCCGATGCTCCTGATAGGAAATAGGCTTATGGGTGGGGTGCCCGGCTACCTTGCTCAGGTAAGTAAGGTGGCCAAGAACATCAAAGCCATCGTGGTGCTGTACGCAGCGCAATGTCTGCTCCAGATAGCGTTTTTCTGCCTGCGCTACGGTCTTATCCAGCCACCAGGGGTCTGGATAATAGATATCCTGCTCGTCCACATGGTGGATAGAGCCCAGAATAAAATCATACTGCCGCTTAGAGGCATCCAGCTTTAGCTGATCCCGGTTGTATTCCTTCAGGCCAAACTCCATACCCCGGCGGATCTTCAGCCCGGGAGCAGTCAGGCCATCGTAGGCGGCGCTGTAAGCATCCAGGCTGAATACCATAGGCTGATCCTGACAGTTTATCTCATAGTCAATATGGTCGGTAAAGCAGATCTCCTTCAGCCCGGCAGCCAGAGCCGCCTGCACCATCTGCTGGGGCGTATCGTGGCCGTCAAAGGAAACTGTGGTATGCATATGATAATCAAACATAGTCTATCTCCTCCCAAAACTGACGAAAAGCTGTGGGCAAAGCAGCCTGGGCTTCTATTTCCTGCGGGGTCAACCATACAAAGCCGGCGCTTTGGGCCTTAGCTTCCAGATAGATCCCCCGCATTACCCAGCGGATATGGGTAAAAATATGCTCCTTATCCAGCTGCCGGAGGATATTCTGTGGCATAAAACCCAGCTCTTCGGCAGCTAGCATGGCCTGCGGGGCTTCCAGCTTGCCGGGAACATTGGGAAACTGCCACAGCCCGGCCAGCAGACCCTTAGCGGGCCGCTTTTGCAAAGCATATTTGCCGTTACAAACCGCGATAAAAACCGTTTTCTCTTCTTCCCGCCGGCTGCGCTTGGGAAGCTTAACGGGAAGATTTTCCTGGATGCCCTGGGCATAGGCTCTGCAAACACTTTTGCAGGGGCAGCTTTCGCAATCCGGCTTTCTGTTAGGGCCGCAAAGGGTAGCCCCCAGCTCCATAAGCGCCTGGGTAAACTCTCCGGCGTTCTCCGGGTAGGCACTGGCCAGAAGATCATGGATGCGTTTTTTCTGCTTTGGATCATCTATGGGAGCGCTGTCCGCCAGCAGCCGGGAAAGCAAACGCATAACATTGCCGTCTACTGCCGGAGTAGGAAGCCCGAAACATATAGAACAAATTGCTCCTGCGGTATAATCCCCTACGCCGGGGAGGCTTCTTACCTGGCTGTATTCCCCGGGAAATACTCCGCCATGCTCCGTTTGAATAGCCTGCGCCGCCTTTTTCAGGTTGCGCACCCGGCTGTAGTAGCCCAACCCTTCCCACAGCTTATACAGCTGCTCATCCGGGCAGCATGCCAGCGCTTCTACCGTAGGCAAGGCTTCTAAAAACCGGGCGTAGTAGCCTTTTACCGCCTCTACCCTGGTCTGCTGCAGCATGATCTCAGAAAGCCAGACATGATAAGGCTCTCTATCCTGCCGCCAGGGAAGCTCCCGCTTATTGCGCCTGTACCAGGGCGCCAAAAGCCCGGGAAGCGCTTTGCAAATATCCAAATTATCCATATAAGCGCCTCCTTTGCCCTAATTTTACTATAAAAAGCGGCTTTCGTCAAGGAAGGGGCTGAGTAGGAAAAAGGCGATGTGCGAAACTGCACATCGCCTCAGAGTGTCGATAAAGCCCCAAACCGTCAAAATGCAATTTGGGCAGTTTGGGGCGATTTTTGGGAATTGAAGCTGTTTTTAAATAAAGCATTCGCTTAAAATGCAGCGAAAAATCTTGCTTCGCAAGACATTTTGACTTACTGCGCAAACCGCCCTCTACCGTACCACCTGTACGCCGACGAGTGCGGTTTGCTTGTCTTTGTGGCTTTCTCGACCTCTGACAGTCTGTCGAAAAATACTTTTTCGACAGACTGAAAGGCGATGTGCAGTTTCGCACATCGCCTTTGGAGATTATTTCAAATTTTTAAGGGGCGTAATATACTGCTCACGGCGGCGCTGCTTTTCGGCTCTGTAAGCCGCATCATTGCCGGTATGCAGGTCCCGCAGGTAGTCGTAATGGTTGAGCAAGATAGCATCATCGCTACGGCCAAGCATCATAACCGCAATGGAAGAACACTGATCGGAAGCGCGCTCCATATAGGTAAGGGCCTCCATAAAGATCAGGCCGGAGCTAATGGCGCAATCGCCGGATTTCAGGCGCTTGGTATGGCGATCCCGAAGGAACAGCACCATATCGTCAATGGTCTCCTCCAGGGGCTCGATCTTCTTAGCGGCTTCATTGTCATCATTGCGGAATGCTTCCACAGTATTTGCCAGGATCTCGTTAACCGCGCAGGCAAGCAACGCAAGCTCTTTCTTGGCAACGCCGGAGAAGGAAGCCTCCTCTTTTTTCAGCTGCTTGGCCAGCTCTACAAAGTTAGTAGCATAGTCGCCAATGCGTTCAAAATTGGGTACCGTCTGCATAAGCATATCCAGCTGGCGGTCATCAAAGTCAGACTCGATGTTCTTGGAAAGGCCGATGAGGAAGCGGTCTGCTTTGTCAGCAAACTGATCCAGGTTTTCCTCTGCCTCATCAATTTCCGCAACCCTGGATTCATCGTACTGCTGCAGCATCTGGCAGCCAAGTTTGAAATTATCCGCTGCCAGGCTGCCCATAGCAGCCACGGCCTTGGTAGTTTCGGCCAGAGCCATAGCCGGGGAAATATACAGCTTTTCATCCAGAGTATACAGCTGCGCATACTTGGGCTGGGAAACCTGATCGTCCTTGACCACCAGCTTGGAGATATTCACCAGCAGCCCGGTAAAGGGCAGCAGGCAAATTGCGGTGATCAGATTAAACAGAGTTTGGAAATTGGCAATGTCACCGCTGTCGGAATGCTTAGCCCAGAACTCGGCGCCAAACACATTGTTGGCTTCCAGAATGGACATTACAATCATAAACAGCACCGTGCCGACTACATTAAACACAATATGCACAACGCCTGCCCGCTTGGCATCCTTGCTGGTGCCAACAGAGCAAACCATGGCGGTAGTTACGCAAGTACCGATGTTGATGCCCATAATAATGGGATACACCATAGAGAAGCTGATGGGCGCGCCGCCGGAGGCCATGGCCTGGATCATACCAACCATAGCGGAAGAGCTTTGCACGATGACTGTAGATACGATACCAAACAGCAAACCAAGCCAGGAATTGTCCAAGCCGGCAAGAATATTGCGGAAAGCAGCGGTTTCCGTAAGGGGCTCCACGGAGCTGGACATATTCATAAGGCCAATAAACAAAATACCAAAGCCGATGAAAATGTCCGCCACCGTCTTGGCAGAGCTTTTCTTTACAAACATGATCAGCACAATACCGATCACCAGAGCGATGGGAGCCAGGGTATCGGGCTTGCAAAGCACCAGGATCAGATTGTCACCGGCCTCAATGTCCATTAAGCGGACGATCTGCGCGGTAATGGTAGTGCCGATATTGGCGCCAAGAACGATGGATACTGCCTGCTTTAAATTCAGCACACCTGCGCCGATCAAAGCTACAGTAAGAACGATGGTAGCCGTAGAGCTTTGGATCACCGCGGTAACAAGGGTGCCAGTAAGCACGCCAAGGAAAATATTTCCGGTAACCTTTTCCAGCACCCGCTTCAAAGCGGCGCCGGAGCTGTTTTTCAGGCCGTCGCCCATAATCTCGATGCCATAGAGGAACATGGCCAGGCCGCCTAATAACTGAACTATCGCGCGAAATACATCCATATGTGTTTCTCCTGCACAATAAGATTCGTCAAACTTTGACAGATACTATGATTATATCAACAACCAAAGGAAAAGTACATATAAAAAATGGGAATCCTTGGATTTTCGTCAAAATAACAGTATTCTGCGCCAAATTTACACGCCGGTAGAGCCAAATCCACCAGCGCCGCGGCCGGTATGACCCAGCTTATCTACCTCGCAAAAGCCAGGAGTATACACGGGAGTGATAACAAGCTGGGCGATCCGTTCACCGTGGGCGATCACCTGAGGGATCTGGCCGTGGTTATGCAGGGCTACGATATACTCCCCCCGGTAGTCGCTGTCGATCACGCCTACTTTATTTGCCGGCGCTAAGCCCCGCTTGCAGGCAAGCCCGGAGCGGGCATAGATCAGCCCCACAGTGCCAACAGGAAGCTCCATGGCTAGGCCCGTGGGAATAAATACAGTTTCTCCGGGAGCTACGGTAACCTCGTTTTCCAGGCAGGCATACAGATCTGCCCCTGCGGATTGAGCCGAGCCATAGGTAGGCAGCAGCGCCCCGGCGCGCAGCTTGATAACTTTGATCTTATCCATTATTTCAGTCCCCTTTTATTTCCCTGCCAGTCTTCCCAGAGAATGATCTCCCCGGAAGCCAGGCTTTTTTGTACATCGATCAGCCTTTGGTTTTCCGAGCCCCGGAAACGAAGGCTCAAATTCTTTTGCGCCTGGATAAACGGCCCATCCACCAATACATCCAGATAGCTAAGGATCTCCCGGGTAATGGCCGGGTCTCCCAAGCGGCCAGGGAGAATATCCTTATCAAACAGATACCCGGAAAAGGCCCAAATACTCTTGCCGGGAAGCTCGCGCTTTACCTTTCGCAGCAGCTCCACCAGAGCGGCCTGATTCTGCGGCTCAAAAGGCTCGCCCCCCAGCAGGGTAAGCCCCTTGATATATTCGGGGCGAAGCATATCCAAGATCTGCCCAGCGGTTTCTTCCGTAAAAGGCTGGCCGTAATTAAAATCCCAGGCGACCTCATTAAAGCAGCCCGGGCAGCGGTGGGTACAGCCGGATACAAACAGGCTCACCCGCACACCGGGGCCATTGGCAATATCACAGTTTTTTATAGCGGCATAATTCACGGAGCTTTTCCTCCAACAGACAAATTCCCATATATTATAGCAAAAATTACGCTTTTGTAAAGATTTCGCTTTCGCCCTTGCATTTTTTTAGGGATACGATATAATAATAAAAAATCAGGAATTGAGGAAATGCCATGTTTTCCACAGAGCCCAGATGCCACTACCGCAATGCTCAGCTTGCAGAAGTGATCTGCCAGTTCCGTTTCCCGGAAATACTGACAATAGAAACAGAGCTTCCCGCCCGCTTTCAGGAGGCCATCCGGCAGGAGCTGCCGGTATACTCCCTGCGCAAGGAGGGCGGCCCTCCCGCTGTAGCCAATCAGGGTGGGCGCATTACCATTGAGCCGCCGAAGCAGACCAACAACTACCAGTTTGCCAGCGCCGACGGCGTTTGGCGGGTAAACCTTACCAGCAAGTTTATTTCCCTGGCTTGCAGCCGATATACCTGCTGGGAGGATTTTGCCGCCATGCTGGATAAGCCTCTGGCCGCTTTTATCCAGCTGTATAAGCCTGCCTTTTTTGAGCGGGTAGGCCTGCGGTATCTCAACTTTATCAATCGGGAGGCTCTGGGGCTGGGGGATGTGCCCTACCGGGAGCTGATCGAAGCACCGTATCTGGGCATTTTGAGCGATGAAGAAGTTATGGAGTCTACTATCGGACGCAGCGCCATAGATGTGGAATGCCAGATCCGGGGCGGCTGTCGCCTGAAGCTCCACGCCGGGCCCGGCATGGTAAAAGCCCCCGGCCTTTTGCGGGAAGAGCCCCGGTTTATCCTGGATATGGATCTGTATATGCCCGGAAATATCCCGGTAAATCTATCCGCCCCTACCATGCACACCCTGCACAGCCAGGCTTTCAGCATTTTCCGGGGCGCGATCACCGATACGCTCCATGATGCCATGGAGCCGGAAGACATTTAAGGAGGACACCAATGTACGGTTTTGATTGGACTTATCTGGTTTTGGTATTGCCCTGCGTTATTTTTTCCATGTGGGCAAGCTCCAAAGTAAACAGCACCTTTAAAAAGTATTCTACCCAGTATTCTGCCCGCCGGCTTACCGGCGCTCAGGCAGCCCAGCGGGTACTCAGCGCCAACGGCGTAAGCGGTGTACGCATTGAGCGCATCAGCGGCGAGCTGACGGATCACTACGACCCTACCGCCAATGTGATCCGCCTTTCTGACAGTGTGTACGACAATCCCTCTACCGCTGCCATCGGCGTTGCCTGCCACGAAGCCGGCCACGCCGTGCAGTACGCCCAGAACTATAGCCCCATTAAGCTGCGCGCTGCCATCGTGCCTCTTACCAATATCGGCTCTAAGCTGGCCATGCCCCTGATTTTGCTGGGCATTGCGCTGACGGCTCTGGGTAATGCCTCCTTCTTCTTTATTTACGCCGGTATCGCCTGCTTTGGCTTATCCCTGGTATTCCAGCTGGTTACCCTGCCTGTGGAGTTTAACGCCAGCCGACGGGCTATGGCTGCCATAGAGCAAGCAGGCCTGCTTACGGAGGAAGAGCAAAAAGGCGCCAAAAAGACCCTCAGCGCCGCCGCCATGACCTATGTAGCGGCTACTGCTGTAGCCCTTTCCCAGCTTGTGCGGCTGCTGATCATTTTTGGCAGACACGACGATTGATGCCCCCATTTTCAGCAAAAAACTCCGCTTTGGTATTGACAACCAAAGCGGAGTTTTGTATACTATCCGGAGTGTGAAAAGTATGAAAAGTAGGAAAGGAGACCGCCTATGGCAGCTGGCAAGCACATATTGGGCAAAGCAAAAAGCCGCCGTGTGATCGGCACAGCAAAGGTTGGCGACCGGGGGCAGATCGTGATCCCCAAAGAAGCCAGAGAGCTTTTCGGCATCAAGCCTGGGGATACCTTGCTGATCCTGGGCGAGGAAGACACCGGGCTGATCGTATCCCGGCCGGAGGTCCTCAGCCATATTGCAAACCAAATTATAGACGGAGTAAAGAAAGATGAAGAATAATATGGAGCAATTGCTCGACCTATACAGCACCATGGGCATCAGCGATCAGGTGTATGCC
Organism: Oscillospiraceae bacterium; assembly: GCA_017437095.1. GTDB lineage: Bacteria > Bacillota > Clostridia > Oscillospirales > Oscillospiraceae > Faecousia. The sequence goes on along the minus strand of JAFSBW010000053.1, from coordinate 7,418 downwards.
TACGGTGAAAAGGCTCTGGAGGGTCTTAAGGAGCGCTTTGCGGAAATTGACCGCATTGCCGAATATAACCAGGCCAAGGTGCTTTCTGCCATGCAGAAAAACCGGGTTTCCGCCGCCTGCTTTGCAGGCACTACCGGCTACGGCTATGACGATGTAGGCCGGGATAACCTGGAGCGGGTGTACGCCGATGTATTCCACACGGAAGCGGCTTTGGTGCGCCCCCAGATCACCTGCGGCACCCACGCCCTGACGGTAGCTCTGTCTGCCAATTTACTGCCCGGGGATGAGCTTCTATCCCCCGTTGGTCTTCCTTATGACACCTTGCAGGAAGTGATCGGTATTCGTCCCAGCCCCTGCTCCCTGGCAGAATACGGCGTAACCTACCGCCAGGCAGACCTGAAAGAAGACGGCAGCTTTGACTATGACGCCATCCGCTCTGCAATCAATGAAAAGACCAAGCTGGTTACCATCCAGCGCTCCAAGGGCTACAGCAGCCGGCCTACCTTCTCTGTAAGCCAGATCGGCGAGCTGATCGCCTTTGTAAAGGGCATCAAGAGCGATGTGATTGTAATGGTGGATAACTGCTACGGCGAATTTGTAGAAACCATTGAGCCCAGCGATGTGGGCGCGGATATGGTAGTAGGCTCGCTGATCAAAAACCCCGGCGGCGGCCTTGCTCCCATCGGCGGCTACATCTGCGGCACAAAGCAGTGCGTAGATCGCTGCGGCTACCGGCTTTCCGCTCCCGGCCTTGGCCAGGAGGTTGGCGCAAGCCTGGGCCTGATGCAAAGCCTGTACCAGGGCTTCTTCCTGGCTCCCACGGTAGTAGCAGGCGCGGAAAAGGGCGCTATCTTTGCTGCCAACCTCTATGAGCCGCTGGGCTACAAGTGCATCCCCGACGCCAAGGAAAGCCGCCACGATATTATCCAGGCGGTGGAGCTGGGCAGCGAAGAAGCCATGATCGCTTTCTGCGCCGGTATTCAGGCTGCCGCCCCGGTGGACAGCTTCGCCACTCCCCTGCCCTGGGATATGCCGGGATATAACGATAAGGTGATCATGGCCGCAGGCGCTTTTGTGCAGGGCAGCTCCATTGAGCTTTCTGCCGATGGCCCTATCCGGCCGCCTTACGCCGTGTTCTTCCAGGGCGGCCTTACCTGGAGCCATGCTAAGCTTGGTATTTTAATGAGCTTGCAGAAGATGGTAGACGCAGGGCTCGTAAAGATTTAAGGAGGAAACAAAAATGTCTTGGTTATTCTTTTCCATTGCCACCGCTGTTTTGTGGGGCACTGCGGAACTGTTTTACAAAAAAGGCGCAAAGCCCGATGAAAAATACTCCCACCTGAAGATCTGCGTTTGGGTAGGCGTTGTAATGGGCGCTCACGCCATCTTTACTCTGCTGACCCAGGATATCAACTACAACCCCGCAAACATCATCCACTATCTTCCCGTTTCTGCGTTTTATATCATCTCCATGGCCTTTTCCTACTTTGGAATGCGGTTTTTGGAGGAATCCATCTCTGACCCCATTGAGAACTCCGCCGGCTTGATCTGCACCCTTCTGTTTGTGATCATCCTGAAGGAAGAGATCTCCTGGCTCACCTGGGTGGCTATCATTGTGATCACCGTTGGCGTTCTGGGCGTTAGCTTCCTGGAAAACCACGGCGAGACCCCCAGAAAGAAGAAGCTGGGCAAGACTCTGGCCATCGTGGCCTTCTGCATGCCCTTTGTATATGCCCTGCTGGATGCTTTCGGCACCTTCCTGGACAATGCTTTCTACCTGGGCGAGGATATCTCCATCTCTCCTCTGGTAGATGTTACCGACGAGACCATTGAAGCCGTAGCCAACACCAGCTATGAGCTGACCTTTGCTCTATTTGCCTTGGGCTTGTTCATCTTTATGAAGGCTAAGAAGGTAAAGTTCGGCCCCGTCCGCCAGCATACCGATAAGATCCTTGCCGCCGTATTTGAGACCGCAGGCCAGTTTACTTATGTTTATACTCTGGGCGGTAATGATGCTGTGGCTGCTCCCATCCTTTCCTCTGTTTGTGTAATTTCCCTGCTGCTTTCCCGGATCTTCCTGAAGGAAAAGCTGAACTGGAAAACCTATATCTTTATCGGTGTTGTGATCGTCGGCATTCTCCTGCTGGCAGTCAGCGAAGAACTTTAACGATAATACATAACAAAGCGGCTGCCGTTTGAACGGCAGCCGCTTCTTTATTTGGTTGCATCCATCAGCGCCAGCTTTTCCGTTCGGGAAAGCTGCTTGATGGCGTACTCTCTTTTCAGCGCCGCGGAGTAGCTTTCCTGGGCCTCGCTGTAGCACAGCTTTACCGGGCCACGGCCGCGGGTGTATTTTGCGCCCTTTCCGGCGTTGTGGGCTTCCAGGCGGCGGTTTAGGTCGTCAGTAATGCCGGTATAGAGGGTATCGTCCCGGCAGCGCAGGATATATACATACCAGGTTTTCTCCACCATCAGCGCCCCCATTTCAGCTTGCGGCCCAAAAGGCGATCCATAAGGAAAAAGGTAACATTGCCGAGGATCAGCGTAGCAACGGTCATAACAGCTCCCAGCTCCTGAAATTCCTGCCGCAAAGCTGCCATGCCGAAAAGATTCATCAGCAGCCAGTACATAGCCAGGATGGTAACATTAAACAGCAGAATCTTCCATAGGATGGCCAGGGGCTTTTTATCCAGCCAGGGCTTTACCAAGGGATAATAGCCCAAAAAGGCGAACAGCGCCGCCGCTTCTTTATCCGGCGCCATGAGCAGGCCCAAAATGGCCACCGTAAGATACCAGGCTACGCCGTACTTTACCCCCAGCATAGGCTTTAGAAAGCCCAGGAAAAGGCAAAGCAGCATAGGCACCATATAGGTAGCTACCGGGATCAGTGTACCCAGGCACATAAACACTATCGCCAGCGCCGCTGTAACGCCGCCCAGGGCCATGCGTTTGGCCTGTGTTCTCATGCTTTGCGGCTTCCCTTCTTCAGCAGGCCGTATTTAATATCCCAAAGCTTCTGGGAAAGGTCTACATAGTAGTTATGGGGGTAGTCAAAGCGCTTCACCTCGTCCCAGAGGGTATCCACCTGCTGGGCGCAATGGAAACGGATCTGCTCCAGGGTGGGCAGTTCATAAACAAGCTCGCCCTTTTGGAAAATAGGCACAAGCAGCTCCCTGGCTTCAAAATTGTAGACGGTTTTGGTCTTCCAGGTAGCATCCGGGTCGAAGATCTCCAGATCTTTGGTATCGTCCACAGTTTCGTCGTAAACGCAAAGATAGTCCGCAATGGCCTTGCCGGTATCCTTGCCGAAGAAGCGGTAGAGCTTCTTGTAGTGGGGGTTGGTGATCTTGCCCACATTTTCGGAGATCTTGATCTTGGGGATGATATTGCCCTGGCTGTCTTCCACAGCGGTAAGCTTGTAAACACCGCCGAACACCGGCTCGCTGCGGGCGGTGATCAGCCGCTCGCCTACGCCGAACATATCGATCTTCGCCCCCTGGCGAAGGATATCCTGGATAATATGCTCGTCCAAAGAGTTGGATACGGAGATCTTGCATTCCGTCCAGCCGGCATCGTCCAGCATTTTCCGGGCCTTTTGGGAAAGGTAGGTCATATCGCCGGAATCCAGCCGGATGCCGCACTTGGTAATGCCCAGGGGCTTGAGGACATTGTTAAAAGCCTTGATGGCGTTGGGGATGCCGGACTGGAGGGTATTGTAGGTATCCACCAGCAGCGTGGCATTGTTGGGGTATAGCTTGCAGTAGGTTTCAAAGGCTTCGTATTCCGTATCGAACATCTGCACCCAGGCGTGAGCCATAGTGCCTCCGGCGGGAACGCCGAATAGCTGGTCGGAAATGGTGCAGGCTGTGCCGTTGACACCGCCGATATAGGCCGCTCTTGCGCCCAGGATAGCCGCATCCGCTCCCTGGGCCCGGCGAGAGCCAAACTCCAGCACGGTACGGCCCTGAGCCGCCCGGACTACCCGGTTTGCCTTGGTAGCGATCAGGCTTTGGTGGTTGATGCACAGCAAAATATAGGTTTCGATCAGCTGGGCCTGGATCGACGGGGCGCGGATGGTCATGATCGGCTCTTTGGGGAAAATAGGCGTACCCTCCGGCACAGCCCAGATATCGCCGGTGAATTTAAAATTCCGCAGATATTCCAGAAAACCCTCGCTGAAAAGGTTTCTGCCGCGCAGGTAGGCGATATCGTCTTCGGAAAACCGCAGATTTTGGATATACTCCACAACCTGCTCCAAGCCGGCGGCAATGGCAAAACCGCCCCCATCGGGACACTGGCGGTAGAACACATCAAAATAGCAGATCCTGTCGCCATAGCCGGAGGCCAGATATCCGTTACCCATGGTCAGCTCATAAAAATCGCAGAGCATGGTCAAATTTCTGGGATTGCTTACTTTCATAATAGGCCTCTCCTTTTGTGTTTTTTTCTATTATACGGCGTTTTCTCAAAAAAGCAACAAAAAAAGCTCCCGGCTATCGGGAGCTTTTTATACTTACATTTCCTGGCGGCCTTCCAGCGCGCGGGAGAGGGTAACCTCGTCCGCATATTCCAGCTGGCTGCCTACCGGCACGCCATAGGCCAGGCGGGTTACTTTGATCTCCATAGGCCGCAGCAGCCGGGAGATGTACATAGCCGTTGCATCGCCCTCGGTATCGGGATTGGTAGCCATAATGATCTCCCTTACCCCGCCCTGGGCTACCCTGCCCAAAAGCTCCCGGATGCGAATATCATCCTGGGTTACCCGGTTTAAGGGAGAGATCACGCCGTGCAGCACATGGTAAACGCCGCCGAACTCCCGGCTGCGCTCCATGGCGATCACATCCTTAGGCTCGGCCACTACGCAAATCAGGCTATGATCCCGGTATTCATCGGCGCAAATGGGGCAGATCTCCCGGTCGGTCAAGTTCTGGCATACCGGGCAGGTATGCACCGTGCGTTTGGCGGTAATAATGGCATCCGCAAACTCCTGAGCTTCATCCATAGAAAGGCCCAGCATATGAAAGGCAAGGCGCTGGGCGGTCTTACCGCCGATGCCGGGCAAGCGGGCAAACTGATCCGCCAGCTCCTGCAGCGCCGCGGGAAAATACTGCATGGCGCCCCCTTAGAACAGGCCGCCCAGGTTCAGGCCGCCGGTCAGCCGGGACATATTGTTGGCAGCTTCCGTATCGGCAATGCGCATGGCTTCATTCACAGCGGCCATGATCATATCCTGCAGCATTTCCACATCATCGGGATCCACAGCCTCGGGGTTGATCATCAGATCAACAAGGGCATGCTCGCCGTTTACAGTAGCCTTGACCATGCCGCCGCCGGCAGCTGCGGTATAGGTCTTGGTCTTCATTTCTTCCTGCATACGCAGCATATCCTGCTGCATTTTCTGGGCCTGCTTCATCATTGCGGCCTGATTCATACCACCGGGCATACCCCGGAATCCACCTTTAGCCATAGTATTATCTCCTTAATTTCTAATTTTTACAATGTTGCTGTTGGCGCGGCCAAATTCCATAAGGCGCTCCATATTGGCATTGCGCCCAGGCTGAGCGCTGCCGTCTACAATCCGCACCTGGGTGGGCCTGCCCAGCAGTGCGGAAGCTTTGCGTTTTACGATCTCCAGAATATCCGGCTTGTCGATCTCTTTGCATACAAAGACATTGTCACAAACCAGCAGCAGGGTATCCCCTTGCAGGCGGCCCTTTACCGGGCCTTCCGGGGCAAAAAAGCCTTTTGCGCCCATTTTCAGCTCCGAGCGGATACCGCCGATCAGATCCAGCCAGAAGCCCTGAGGGGTATCATCCCGCATGGGGGCAGGGGCAGGAATTTCCGCCTCCTGGGGCGGGGCATCCGCATCCTCCGGCAAAGGCGGGCGCTCTTCCTCATCCTCAGGCTGGGGCTGCTGCCTGATGGCGACCACGCCAGATCTCAGCTGCTCCTCTACCCGGGTAAGCCGGGCGTTTACAGAAGCGGTATCCAGCTTCAGCTCCGGCTGGCATAGGTTTAAAATGCAAAGCTCCGTATCCATACGCCGGCTGGCGCTGCGGGTAAAGCCTGCCAGGGTAGATTGGATAATGTTCATCATCCTAACCAGCTCCCCGGAGGAGAAGCGCTCTGCCAGAGCTTTTACATCCCGGTCGGAAGCTACGCCGGAGAGCAGGCTGATGCCCTCAGCGGGCGCGGTTTTCAGCACCATAAGATCCCGGGTAAGGCAGGCAAGCTCATCGAGCATAGCGCCCATATCCTTACCGTCGGCATATACCCGGTTGAGGATGCTAAGCGCCTCCCGGGCATTTTGGTCGGCGATCTTTTCCATAAGCTGGGCGCAATCCAGCACCCCGGCCATACCCAGGCACTGGTATACCCGCTGGGCGTTCAGCTCGCCCTGGGTTGCGGAGGCGCACTGATCCAAAAGGCTCAGGCCGTCACGCATGCCGCCGTCGGCCATTCTGGCCAAAACTCTGGCGGCGGAATCGTCCAGATCGATATTTTCCTGGTAAGCTACATACTGAAGCCGGGCAGCGATATCCTCCTGGGAAATGCGGCGGAAAGCAAACCGCTGGCACCGGGAAAGAATGGTGGCCGGCACCTTGTGCAGCTCGGTAGTAGCCAAAATAAACAGCAGATGCTCCGGCGGCTCTTCAATGATCTTCAGCAGAGCATTGAAGGCGGAAATAGACAGCATATGCACCTCATCGATGATGTACACACGCTTTTTTACCTGGGCCGGGGCGTAGATAGCATCGTCGCGCAGGTCGCGCACATTGTCTACGCCGTTGTTGGAAGCGGCATCGATCTCCAGCACATCCATGCACGAGCCGCTGTCGATGGCCTTGCAGGCGGAGCAGCAATTGCAGGGGTTGCCGTCAATGGGATTCAGGCAGTTGACCGCCTTGGCCAAGATCTTGGCGGAGCTGGTCTTGCCCGTACCCCGGGAGCCGGTAAACAAATAGGCGTGGCTCAAGCGCCCGGTAAGCAGCTGGTTTTTTAGTGTTTGGGTAACCGCCAGCTGACCTACCACATCGTCAAAGGTCTGGGGGCGGTATTTACGGTATAGGGCCTGGTACATAGCGCCCCCTCCTTCTGTTGGAATTCTGTGTAAAAAGCGACCGGCTCATAACAAGATCGCACACCCACATTTGAACCTGCTGAATATCCGTAACTGGGCAGCCAGCTCAGGAACGGCAGCCTCGCGGCACACGCAGCGATCCGCTTAATGCTGCTTGGTTCCCCACCTGACATGGTTCACGGGACTGCGTTGCGCAAGACCGATCCATCAACACCGCTTACGCAGCTCGGACGATACTCATGGGGCCCGGGTGTGGGAATTCATCCCTGCTATAGCGGCTTGCAGGTAACAGGGCACCGCTATCTCCCCGACTAGTGCGACCTTGTTATAAGCCGGT
>JAFSBW010000052.1 GCA_017437095.1 Oscillospiraceae bacterium | reverse complement strand
GGCGGATTCCATATCCGCCCGTTACCGCAACCCCAGCTTTTTTAGGGCGGATATAGAATCCGCCCCCTACATTTTCAAAAAAGAAAAGGGAGGAGCGTTTGCTCCTCCCGTGTCCTATGCAATTAGCCAGCCAGAACCTCGGCCTTGATGACGCCGGGGGTCTTGCGGATCAGCCGCAGCAGCTCTTCGATATGGACCGTCAGATCCATTGTCTCCGCGGAGATGGTAACCACCGCGCAGCCGTTGGTGGGCACGATGGAATTGATGGTGGTGATGTTGGCATTGACTTCCGCAAACAGATTCAGCAGGGTAGACAGGTTACCCGTTTCGTCCTGCAGCAGCAGCTGGAAGGTTATGATCCGGCCGATCATCATATTCTGAAAAGGAAGCACCGCATCCCGATACTTATAAAACGCACTGCGGCTGATGCCGGTCAGCTTGGTCGCTTCATTCACAGTCGCCGCTTCGCCGGTGGACAGCAGACGCTTTGCCTCTGCCACTTTCAGAAAAACTTCCGGCAGAGCGGATGCTTCCACAATATAGTATTTCGGATTGTTTGCCATGATTTGCCTCCTGAATCCTCTGTTGTACGGGGTGGTCAGACCCGTGTAGAACCCATTGTAGCATAGGTTTTTTGAAAGTCAAGTCTTTGTATGAAAGAAAGGTGTCCGTGGTGGGTGTTCATAAGGCAATTTTATCGATTCTTTTGCTATTTTTCATATGGGTCACAGGAAAATTTCTCTTTCCCTTTCTGTTTCCCTTCCTGCTGGGTACCGGCATTGCCCTGGCGGCGGAGCCTGCTGTCCGCCTGGGCGCAAACCGCCTACGGCTGCCCAGAGGCCTGGCCAGCGGGCTGGGTGTGACCTTCACCCTGGTGCTGCTTTTGGGGATCGTGCTTCTGTTAGGGGCGCTGATCGTGCGGGAGCTGGGAAGCTTTCTGAAGGGTCTTCCTCAGATGGCAAAGCAGTCGGCGGATCTTTTGGAAAATGCCCTGGTCTCCCTTTCCGAGAGAGCCCCTGAGCCTGTTGGGCCGGTGCTGACAAATTCCATCCACAGGTTCTTTCAGGACACCTCTGCCCTTACCGATCAGGCTGTGCAAAAAATGCCGGGAATGGTGTCGGGGATTTTGGAAAAAGTACCCGGTAAGGCTATGAGCCTGGGCACGGGGATTCTGTCCGGCTATTTTATCAGCGCCCGGCTTCCTAAGCTGAAAAACTGGTGCCGGGAGAAGCTTCCTTCCCTATGGAAAGAGAAGACCCTCCCTGCTCTGCAGCACTTAAAAGCCTCTTTGGGAAAATGGCTGGTGGCGCAAGGGAAGCTGATCCTTGTCACCTACGGGATCGTTTCTGTGGGACTGATGCTTTTGGGCATTCCCTACGCCTTCGCATGGGCGATCCTGGTGGCCGCGGTGGATGCCATTCCGCTCCTCGGCACCGGCACGGTGCTGCTGCCCTGGGCGCTGACAAAGCTTTTACAGGGAAGTCCTCTCATTGCCGCCGGGATGGTCGTTCTCTATCTGGCCGCCATGCTGACCCGGACGGTGCTGGAACCCCGGTTTTACGGCAGCCATTTGGGACTGGATCCCCTGGTCATGCTTATCTTTCTTTACTTCGGCTATCGGCTCTGGGGCTTTTTGGGCATTGTCATCTCTCCGCTCCTGGCGGCCACCACAAAAGCGCTAACTGAAAAATAGTACCTGTCATTCTGAGCGAACGAAGTGAGTCGAAGAATCTTCGCAAGTATTCAGTGCCAAGATCCTTCGACTCCGCTGCGCTCCGCTCAGGATGACACGACTTATTAAATTTCCCATCTTCCTATTGTGCATCTGTCCGTTTTTTGCTATAATATACAGAAAAATGATATAATGGATGTGGAATGTTTTGAGATACGAAGTTTGGAATGTGTCACAGCCGAGGATGGATGCTGTGAATGCTTTGGTAGGCGGTGGCTTTGCTCCCCTTGCCGCAATGATTTTGGCCTCCCGGGGTTTGAATACACCGGAAAAGGCCGCTACATACCTGGATTGCTCCTGTGAGCTTTTGGATCCCTTCCTTCTGACGGACATGGCTCTGGCCGCCGGACGGGTGGGCCTTGCCATGACACGGGGCGAGAAGATCGCCGTTTTCGGCGACTATGATGTGGACGGTGTCACCGCCACCTGCTTACTTACGGACTTTTTGCGGAAAAACGGTGCCGACTGCGTGCCCTACATCCCCGGCCGTTTGGAGGAGGGTTACGGTCTGAATCCCATTGCCCTTCATGCCCTGGCACAGCAGGGTGTCAAGCTGATCGTCACCGTGGACTGCGGCATTACCGCCATTGCGGAGGCACAGCTGTGCAAGGAGCTGGGCATGGACCTGGTGATCACCGACCACCACGAATGCAAAGATACCTTCCCCGAGGCCTGCGCCATTGTGGATCCCCACCGCCCCGACGGCGGCTATCCCCACAAGACCCTCTCCGGCGTCGGTGTGGCCTTTAAGCTGGCTGCCGCTCTTTCCGGTGATCAGGAGCAGGTGCTGCGGGACTATGCTGATATGGTATGCCTTGGCACCGTGGCCGACGTAATGCCCCTTCAGGGGGAAAACCGGGTGTTTGTCACCCAGGGTCTGGAGCTGCTGCGCAGCACCACCCGTCCCGGCCTGGCTGCGCTGATGCAGCACAGCGGCTGTGAGCCTGCCTCTGTAAATGCCTCCTCCGTAGGCTATATGCTCTGCCCCCGGATCAATGCCGCAGGCAGAATGGGTAAGATTGAATGTGCTGTGGAGCTGTTCCTGACGGAAGACCCCCAGCGGGCCGACGAGCTGGCCGCCTCCCTTTGCGAAATGAACCGGCAGCGTCAGAGCATCGAATCTGACATCTATAACCAGGCTGTGCAGATGCTGCCCGAAGGTCAGCAGCCTCCCGCCATTGTGCTGGCAGAGGAAAGCTGGCACCAGGGCGTTGTGGGCATCGTGGCCAGCCGCATTGCCGAAGAATTCTGCTGCCCCACCTTCTTAGTGTGCCTGGACGGCGAGCATGGCAAGGCCAGCTCCCGCAGCTACGGCGGCTTCAACCTGTTTTCCTCCCTGTCCGAGCTGTCCGATCTTTTGGAGAGCTACGGCGGTCACGAGCTGGCGGCAGGTTTTACCATCCATTCCTCTCAGATTGCCGCCTTCCGGCAGGCCATCTGTGAGAAAGCAAAGGCTTATTACACCGAAGATTCCCCCAGAACCGTGCTGGATGCCGACTGCGTCATCGCTCCCGAGCTGCTGACCCTGCACAACATCGATTCCCTCAGCCGTCTGGAGCCCTGCGGCAACGGCTGCCCCAAGCCTCTTTTGGTGATGGAGCATCTGACCGTGGACCGGATCAGCCAGGTGGGCGGCGGACGGCATATGCGTCTGCGGCTGCGCAACGGCCGCCACTTCTTCAACGCCATCTATTTCTCCGCAACGCCGGAATCCGCCTCCATTGCCGAAGGCGATCTGGTGGATGTGGCCTTTGTTCCCCAGGTCAATGAGTTCCGCGGAGAGCGAACCCCTCAGATGAACGTGACGGATATCCGTCCTTCCTGCGGTGTGGAAACTGACTGCTGCTGCACCGGCTACCGGGAACTGCAGAAGGGTAATCTCTCTGCTGAGCTGGCTTCTCAGCTGCTGCCGGACCGGGCCACTTTGGGTCTTGTTTGGCGCTATCTTGCCGGCTGCAAGAGAATCAACGAAATGCCTATGTGCCTGCTGCGGAAGATCGTCCGCTGGTCCGGCAAGCCCATGACCCTGGGCAAGCTCCTGGTCTGCCTGGACATTTTTGCCGATGTGGAGCTGATCCGCATCCAAAGGCTTCACAAAAACCTGACCATTGAGCTGCTGCCCTGCCAGCAGAAGGCAGACCTTAACACCAGCAAGACCATGCAGATCTTAATGGCTGCCAAGGAACAATAACCCTTTTGCGGGCGGATATGGAATCCGCCCCTACGTTTCAATCCGTTAAGGAGTGTCTTTATGGAAACTTTTTCCGATCATTACAGTTCTTTATATCAGACTTTAAATAAATACATGCCCAATGCCAATATGGAGCTCATTGAGCGTGCCATTCAGTATGCCCAGGAAAAGCACAAGGATCAGAAGCGCAAAGACGGTTCTCCCTACATCATCCACCCCCTGGCCGTAGCGGAAGTGGTGCTGGAAATGGGCCTGGATGTGGACGCCGTGCTGGGTGCCATTCTCCATGACTGCATTGAGGACACCGATGCCTCCTTTGATGACATCGCCAAGAAATTCGGCCGCACCGCCGCGGAGCTGGTGGAAGGCGTTACCAAGCTGACCCGGGCGGACTTCTCCTCCACGGAGGAGGCCCAGATGGAGAACCTGCGGAAAATGTTCATGGCTATGTCCAAGGACATCCGGGTGGTGCTGATCAAGATCGCCGACCGGCTCCATAACATGCGCACCATGCAGTATCAGACCCCTGCCAAGCAGGTGAAAAAGTGCCGGGAGACCATGGACATCTATGCCCCCCTGGCCCACCGCCTTGGTATGCAGAAGATCAAGTGGGAGCTGGAGGATATCGCTCTGCGGTATCTGGATCCCACCGGTTACGATCAGATCATGAGTCATCTGCTTGCCCACAAGGAGCAGGATGAGGCCTTCATGCGCACCATTCAGAACAAGATCAGCGCAAGACTGCTGGATATGGGTATCCACAGCAAGACCTACGGCCGCATCAAGCACGTTTATTCCATCTACCGGAAAATGTCCACCCAGGATAAGTCCATGGATGAGCTGTATGATATCTACGCCTTCCGTGTCATCGTGGACACCATTCCCGATTGCTACAATGTTCTGGGCCATGTCCATGACCTGTTCAATCTGGTTCCCGGCAGATTTAAAGACTATATCTCCACCCCCAAGCCCAACATGTACCAGTCTCTTCACACCACGGTCATCGGCTCCCAGGGTATTCCCTTTGAGGTACAGATCCGTACCTGGAGCATGCACGAGACCGCAGAGTACGGTATTGCTGCCCACTGGAAGTATAAGCAGGGCGGCGGCGACGGCCAGGAGAAGGACTTTGAGTGGGTCCGCCGTTTGCTGGAAAGCCAGCAGGACACCGATGCTGAGGACTACCTCAGCTCCATGAAGATCGATATGTTCGATGACGAGGTCTTCGCCTTTACACCCAAGGGCAAGATCGTGGGTCTGCCCGCAGGCTCCACCCCCATCGACTTTGCCTACGCCATCCACTCCGGCGTGGGTAACTCCATGGTGGGCGCCCGGGTAAATAACCGCATTACCACCATCGATACCCCCCTGCAAAACGGCGACATTGTGGAGATCCTTACCTCCAAGGCCGCCAAGGGCCCCAGCCGGGATTGGCTGACGGTTTGTAAGAGCAACCAGGCCCGCACCAAGATCAAGCAGTGGTTTAAAAAGGAGCGCCGGGAAGAAAATGTTACCCACGGCCGCGCCTCCTTTGAAAGCGAAATGCGCCGCCTGGGCCTGCCCCTGCCCATTACCATCGACCCCGAGGTTGGCCCCCAGCTGCTGAAAAAGCTGGCCTTCGACACCTGGGAGGATATGTACGCCGCCATCGGCTACGGCGGCCTTACCGCCAGCAAGGCCGTTGGCCGCATCCGGGACGATATCAACCGGGCCATAAAAACCCAGGAGAACGAGCGCATTTCCAAGCCCCTGCGCATTTTGGATACCGGCAAAAAGAATCAGCATGCCATCGGCGGCGTGATCGTGGAGGACATCGATTCTTGCATGATCAAGTTCGCCAAGTGCTGCACTCCCGTACCCGGTGACGAGATCGTGGGCTTTATTACCAAGGGCTTCGGCGTATCCGTCCACCGGTGCGATTGCCCCAACGCCGCCAACCGGGACATTCCCATCCAGGCCCCCCGCTGGGTGAATGTGCGCTGGGCCAACCAGGACGACCAGCCCTTTGAAACCACCCTGGAGCTGGAATGCAACACCCGTGACGGCCTGCTGCTGGATGTGGCTACTACCATGACCGCCGCCCGTGTGCGATTGAAAGAGCTTAACGGCAAGGATCTGCCCGGCGGCAAGAGCAGCTTTACGGTGCGCTTCGAGGTCAAAAACGTATCCGAGCTGGAATCCATCCGCGCCAAGCTGCAAAACGTGCGGGATGTGATCACCACCCGCCGCGGACAAAACTAGCTTATCAGCCCCAATTCCTAATTCAAGATTGAAGATTGGAGATTGAAGATTGGAGATACCGGCTATCTTCACTCTTCACTCTTCAATCTCAACTCCTAATTTATCAAAGGAGGCACCTGCCATGCGTGCTGTACTTACCCGGGTAAAATCTGCCAGCGTTGCCATTGCTGGCGAAACCGTTGGCCGGATCGGCCAGGGCTTTCTCATCCTTTTGGGCGTTGGCCCGGAAGATACCGAGGCCCATTGCCGCCGCCTGGCGGAAAAGGCTTTGGCGCTGCGGATTTTTGAGGACGAAAACGGCAAAATGAACCGCGGCCTGGAAGATGTAAACGGCGAAGTGCTGGTGGTAAGCCAGTTTACCCTCTACGGCAACTGCCGCAAGGGCCGCCGCCCCAGCTTTACCGATGCCGCTCCCCCCGCCCTGGGCGAAGAAATGTACGAGCGCTTCCTGTCCATCTGCGCCGAGTTGGGCTACCCCCCGCAGCACGGCCGCTTTGGTGCGGATATGCAGGTGGAATCCGTCAACGACGGCCCCGTCACCCTGATTCTCGACACCAAAGACCTGATGGAAACCCCCCGCCGGAGCTAACAGGCGCAGATCCCAACGCCCCGCATTCGTAGGGGCGGCCATCGGTGCATTCGTAGGGGCGGCCATTGGCCGTCCGCAACAAGCAGAAAAGATATAAGATACGAGATATAAGATATAAGATAGTCAAAGCCGGCGCAATATAGGGACCAGCGTCCTCGACGGTCCTTTCCCCCGACGGTCCTTTCCCCCGGCGGTGGAATCTCCCAGCAAGTGAAATTTCGCCTATATCTCCAAAAAGGAGGCTCTGAAATGGAAATAAATCTCCTTACCCTGGGCGCGTACCAGACCAACTGCTATATCCTTTGCGCCCCGGAAAGCCAAACCTGCGCCGTTATCGACCCAGGCTATGCGCCTGAAAAGATCCTTGCCTTTTTGGCGGACAAAGGGCTTACCCTGGATGCCATTTTGCTCACCCACGGCCATTTTGACCATGTAGGCGGCGTAGAAGCGCTGGTAAAGGCCACCGGCTGCGCCCTTTGGATGCACCAGTCGGACTATACCCAGTTTAAATCCGCGGAAAATGATTTTTTCTACCCCATTCACGACTGTGATTTTTGCGAAGTGCATTTTTGCCAGGAGGGCGAGCTCATTCACGCCGGCGGCTTGACCTTTTCGGTCATGCACACCCCCGGCCATACCTGGGGCTCTGTGTGCTACCTCTGCGAAAACGCCCTTTTCTCCGGCGATACCCTTTTTGCCGGCTCTTGCGGCCGGGTGGATTTCCCCGGCAGCTCCCCGGCCCAAATGCGCTCCTCCCTTGCCCGCCTGGCCGAAATAGAAGCAGACCTGACCATTTACCCCGGCCACGGCAACCGAACTACCCTTTCTACCGAAAAGCAAACGAATCCCTTTTTCTGACGCACCCCATACCTTCCCCCGGGGGGAAGGTGGCCGAGCGCAGCGAGGTCGGATGAGGAACGGCGAAATGTATGTTAATGCATGCACTTTCGACAAAAGGTACAAATATGGAACGAAACGCCAACCTGAAACAACACTCCCAGCAACTGCGCAAAACTATGACCAAAGAAGAAAATCTTCTTTGGTATCGTTTCCTGCGAAAGTACCCTTTGCAATTTCGCAGGCAATATGTGATCGGCAACTATATTGTCGATTTCTTTTGCCACAAGGCAAAGCTGGTGGTAGAATTGGACGGCTCCCAGCATTATGAGCCAGAAAACCAAGCTTATGACCGAGAGAGAACTGCCTATTTGGAATCTCAGGGGCTGCTTGTCCTTAGGTTTTCCAATTTGGATGTTCTTCGATATTTTCCAAATGTTTGTGAAGCTATCGATGATGCCGTAAAGCGCAGGTCTTCTGCGCCTGGGATTACTGCAACCAAATAAGATAGATTTCGCCATTCCTCATCCGTCACGGCTAACGCCGTGCCACCTTCCCCCCGGGGGAAGGTATATCCCCCTTTTCGAGGTAATTTATGAAACTAACACTTTCCGGCCATGAGGATCTATATGCCGTAGAGCAGCTCCAGCTTGCCCTGTTTGCCGGGCAAGCCGAGGGCGAAGCGGTTTCCGCGCTGCACCGGGGCAAAACCTGGCTCACCGCCGTTACCACCGTTACCCTCGGCGGCGAGACCCATACCGCCCGGCGGCGCTTGAACGTCAAGGACGAAACCGTGCGCACCCGGCGGCAAATGCTCCAGCAGTGCTACTATCTGGCGGCGCTGCCGTTTCTGAATGAGATCCCCGCCTGGGGCGCTCTGTCCGGCGTGCGGCCTACCAAGCTGACTACCCGCTATCTTCTGGACGGCGGCAGCGAGCGGGGCGCGGATACCCTGCTGAAAAATACATATTTTGTAACGCCGGAGCGCCGGGCGCTGGCCATCTCCTGCTCCCGCTCTACCGTAGCCGCCGCCCGGCTGCTGGAAGAAAAGGACATTTCGCTTTATATCGGCATCCCCTTCTGCCCTACCCGCTGCGCCTATTGCAGCTTTGTCAGCCGGGGCATCGGCAAGCGCACCCAGCTTATGGAGCCTTTTTTGCGCGCTTTGGAGCAGGAAATGGAAGCTACCGGCCGCCTGGTAGCCCAAAACGGCTTTCGTGTGCGCTCGGTGTACATCGGCGGCGGCACGCCCACCACTCTGACCGCCCAGCAGCTGCAAACCCTCTTGGAAAATATCTACTGCCACTTTGACCTGAGCGCCTGCCTGGAGTTTACCGTAGAGGGCGGCCGGCCGGACACCCTGGACGCCGAAAAGCTGACCCTGCTGCGCACTCTTGGGGCTGACCGCATGAGCATCAACCCCCAATCCATGGTTGATTCCGTGCTGAAAGCCAGCGGCCGCCCCCATTGCGCCGCAGACATTCACCGGGCCTACCGCCAGGCTGTGGACGCCGGGTTTGAAGCCATCAATATGGATCTTATCGCCGGCCTGCCCGCCGATACCCCCCAGGGCTTCCGCCACTCTCTGGAGGAGGTTTTGGCCCTGAATCCCAGCAACATTACCGTGCATACCCTGGCGCTGAAAAAGGGGGCAGACCTTTTTGAGAAAAAGGCGGCTCTGCCCACCTACGAGGAAGTGGCCGAAATGCTCCGCTACGCCTCCCAGGCTCTGCAAAGCGCCGGCTACAAGCCCTACTACCTCTACCGGCAGAAATATATGTCCGGCAGCTTTGAAAATGTGGGCTGGAGCCGGGACGGGCGGGACTGCCTGTACAATATCTACATGATGGAAGAAGTCCATTCCATCCTTTCCCTGGGCGCGGGGGTTACCAAAGTGAATCTCCCCGGGGGTAAGCTGGAGCGCTTTACCGCCAGCAAATACCCGGAGCAATACATAGCAAACCTCCCTCATACCCTTGCCCAGAAAGAAGAAATTTTCGCACTGCTGAAAGGAAGTGTTTAAGCTGGATACTCTAATTTCCAATGTAACTGCCGTTACCATGAACGAAGCTCTGGATGTGCTTTTCGGCGCATATATTGGTATCGAGGGCGGCAAGATCACCTACCTGGGCAAGTCCGCCCCGGAGGAAAAGCCCGCCACCATCATTGACGGCACCGGCATGGTAGCCCTGCCCGGCCTGATCAACTGCCACACCGCCCTGGCTACCACCGCCCTGCGCAACTACCTGGACGATGTGCCCCAGCTGCAGGCGCTGGATGCCCTTTTGAAGCTGGAGGCCAAGATGGATTCCCGCTGCGCCAAGGCCGCCGCTACCTTGGGCATCGCCGAGTGCCTGCGCTTTGGCGTAACCTCCGTAAGCGACCTTTACTACTACCCGGAAGCCACCGCCGAAGCCGCTCTTTCCGCCGGCATCAAGGCCAACATCGCCCTGAGCGCCTACCGCTTTATTGACCCGTGCGAGGATTTCGACTTTGAGACCGACGAGCAGTGCGCCGCTTTGCGCTCTGCCGTAGAAAAATACCATCTGGCAGGCGACGGCCAGATCCGCGTAGATGCCGGCATCCACGCCGAGTACACCGGAAACTTCAAGCTCTGGGAAGCCCTGGCGGGCTACGCCTGCGAAAAGGAGCTGGGCATGCAGCTGCACCTGGCCCAGACCCAAGGCGAGGTAGACTCCTGCCTGGACCGCACCGGCCTTTCCCCCGCGGAGCTGCTGAGCATCCATCGCCTTTTCCATGTACCCGCCTGCGCCGCCGGCTGCAACTGCCTGGAGGAGCAGGACCGCAAGCTCCTGGCAAAGCGCAAGGTATCCGCCGTAGCCCTGCCCATGGCCGATGCCAAGGCCGGCCGCCCCCCTATGGACATTCCCGCCGCCGTAAAGGCGGGGCTGAATGTGGCCCTGGGCAGCGGCGGCGCTGTGGACTGCGGCAACCTGGATATGTTTGAAGCCATGCGCTTTGCCGCTCTGGATGCCCGCCGCTCCGGCGGCGACGCCGATGCTATGCCCGCGGTAGCCCCGCTGATGATGGCAACGGTAAGCGGCGCTACCGCCCAGGGCAGAAGCACGGAGTGCGGCATGCTCAAGGTTGGCCTGGATGCGGACCTTTGCCTGGTAGACTTCTCCGCTCCCCATCTGATGCCCTGCCACAATGTGATCTCCGGCCTGGTGTTCTCCGCCAAGGGCGGCGATGTGGCCATGACCATGGTGCGCGGCCGTATCCTCTACCAAAACGGCAATTTCCCCACTTTGGATCTAAAAGCGGCTGTGGAAGAGCTGACTTCCTACGCCATCCCCCGTATTTTTGCAAAGGAGTAAACTATGGCTACCCAACCGAAAAAGCAAAACTTCCTCCACGGCGCTACCTTGCTTGCCTTGGCAACCGTGATCGTCAAGGTCATCGGCGCGGTGTATAAGATCCCCCTGCAGGCCATCCTGGGCAAGATCGGCTACAGCTATTTCTCCTCTGCCTACGATATCTATACCCTGCTGCTGCTCATTTCTACCGCGGGCCTGCCCGTGGCCATGAGCCGCATGATCAGCCAGGCTTCCTCCCTGGGTGACCACGCCCGCACCCGCCGGGTGTACAATACCTCCCGGGCCATTTTCTTCATCATCGGCGCGGTAAGCACGGCGCTTATGATGGTCTTCTGCAAGGCTCTGGCCCAGTCCCAGGAGCAGCCCGATGCCGCCCCCGCCATCTTCTGCCTGGCCCCCTGCGCGTTCCTCATGAGCGTGATCTCTACCTACCGGGGCTTCTTCCAGGGCCAGGGCAATATGATCCCTACCTCCAAGAGCCAGGTGCTGGAAGCTGTATTCAAGCTGGGCGCGGGCCTTGTGGGCGCAGTCGTGATACTGCAGCTGGGGGGCAGCATCTCCATGGCCGCCGCCGGCGCCATTTTGGGCGTTACCGTCAGCTGCGCCGTTTCCGTGGCCTACCTTTTCTGGGTGTTCCACAAGACCGCCGGGCCGGAGATCCTGGAGCAGAAGGCTCCCAATTTCTGCGGCGCTACCGCCAAAAAGCTTCTGGCCATCGCTGTGCCCATTACCATCGGCGCGGCGGGATTGCAGCTGCTCATCGTGGCGGAAACCAGCCTTTACATGAACCGCCTGGTAGACCTGCTGTCTTCCGGGGAGCTTCAGGGCGAGCTGGTGGAGGCTCTGCGCAGCGAGGTGCTTGCCGAAGCCCAAAAGGCCGGCGAGGTGCTTACCGCCCAGCAGATCCATTCCCGCACCGCCGCCAGCATGAAGGGCATCTACAATTTCAGCCAGACCATTTACAACCTGCCCAATTCCCTCATTACCCCCATTACCATCAGCATCATCCCCGCCATTACCGCCTGCCTGACTTTGGGCGACAATAAGGGCGTAAAGGAAAATTCCGAGTCCGCCGCCCGCATTACCGGCCTTTTGAGCCTGCCCTGCGCTGTGGGCCTGATGGTGCTGAGCAAGCCCATTATGGGCCTGCTGGGCGGCTATACCGGCGTGCAGCTGGATTTTGCCGCCAAGCTGCTGAGCCTGCTGGGCATCAGCGTGTTTATGCGGGCGCTGGTGCTGTTTACCAACTCCCTGATGCAGGCAAACGGCCACGCCAACATCCCCGTGATCAATATGCTCTCCGTTGGCGCTGTGCGCATGGGCCTGGTGTTCCTGCTTACCGGCAACCCCAAGATCGGCCTGCTGGCTGTGCCCGCCCTGACCGCCCTGGGCAACGCCGTTACCGCGGTGCTGAATCTTATTTGCCTGGCAAAGCTCGTTCCCCAAAAGTGCGCCATTGGCCGCAATGTGCTGCGGCCGCTGCTGCCCGCCCTGCTTATGGGCGCTGCCGCGTTCGGCACCTGGCAGGCAGTGCTGCGTGTTCTGGGAGAAAACTGCAGCCGCATCATCCAGGTAGGCGCTCCCATGGGGGTAGCGGTTATCGTGTATGTAGTAGCCGCCGCCTGGCTCAAATCCATTACCCGGGAAGACTGCCTGCTGCTGCCTAAGGGCGAGAAGATCGCAAAGCTGCTCCATCTATAAAAAAGTCTATAAATATTCGGTTTTTTCGTATTTTTCTCTTGCTTTTTTCCATAATATATGGTAGTTTATAAGCCATGCGAAAAAAATCCGGCTGGGCAAAACGCCCGCCGTCAAACCGTAAAAGAGAGGAAAATTGCTATGAACAAAACTGAACTGATCGCCGCTACCGCCGAAAAGGCCGGCATTACCAAGAAGGACGCCGAGCGCGTCGTTGGTGCCGCTTTCGATACCATTACCGCTGCTCTGGCCGCCGGTGAGCGTGTGCAGCTGAGCGGCTTCGGCATCTTCGAGGTCAAGACCCGTGAAGCCCGCATGGGCCGCAACCCCAAGACCAAGGAGTCCATCGAGATCCCCGCTTCCAAGCTGCCCAGCTTCAAGGCCAGCAAGGCTTTGAAGGACACCGTTTCCAAGTAAGCCATGCGGCTGGATAAATACCTGAAGGTAAGCCGGCTCATCAAGCGCCGCACCGTTGCCAACGAAGCTTGCGACAACGGCCGCATCAGCGTCAATGGCCGCATTGTCAAGGCCAGCTACGAGGTCAAGGTGGGCGACCGTATCGAGATCGCCCTGGGCAGCCGTACCCTGGCGGTGCAGGTGCTGCAGGTGGCCGACAATGTCCGCAAAGACGACGCCAGCGCCATGTATGCCGAGGTATAACACTTACGGCGGAGGAGAGATCCTCCGCCGTGCTTTTTAGAGATATAAGATATAAGATATGAGATATAAGATAGCGTCATCGAATGTCTTTCAACCCTTGGCTTTCATTTGCCTTCGTTACGGCGGCAGCAAGCGGCCGCCTTACGCCCACCGAATACCATCCAATGCGGGAGCGATCTTACCGCCCAATATCTTATATCTTATATCTTATATCTCATATCTATCTAACCCCCTCTTCCTATTTTCCCAAAAAAGTTTAGAAAACCCCCTTGACAACCGGCTTTTCCCATGCTAAAATACCCAGGTAATGAAGAAGGCTTGCTATCCGCCTCACCTCCAGCTTAGAGCAAAGAGGTCAATATTCCCTCGCCCGGTCAGTAGGTCTGGGTGTGTGAATGTGTGCGGATGCCAGGCATCCGCTTTTTGTTTTTTATGGAGGTGCTTACCATAGCCAAGTTTGATCATCAGCTTAATGAAGAAATTCGCGACAAGGAGCTTCGTGTCATCGGCGTTGACGGTGCCCAGGTGGGCATTATGTCTGCTGCCCAGGCCAACGCATTGGCCGAGGAGCAGGGGCTGGACCTTGTTAAGATCTCTCCCAATGCCGTCCCCCCCGTGTGCCGGATCATGGACTACGCAAAGTTCTGCTTCGACCAGAAAAAGCGGGAAAAGGAAGCCAAAAAGAATCAGCGCGTGGTGGAGATCAAGGAGATCCGCATGAGCCCCAGTATTGACACCAACGACTTTAACACCAAGGTAAAGGCCGCCCAGAAGTTCCTGGCCGACGGCAACCGGGTAAAGGTCAGCGTCCGCTTCCGCGGCCGTGAGATGGCCCATACCAACCTGGGTGAAAAGCTGCTGATGGATTTTGCTGAAGCCTGTGCTGAAATTGCCAGCATGGAGAAAAACCCCAAGCTGGAAGGCCGGTTTATGGCCATGTTCTTAACCCCGAAAAACAGCAAGTAAGTTACGAAAGATACGGAAGGAGATACTACCTATGCCCAAGCTGAAGACCCATAGCGGTGCAAAGAAGAGATTCAACCTGACCAAGTCCGGTAAGGTTAAGAGAGCCCGCGCTTACAAGAGCCATATCCTCACCAAGAAGGACACCAAGCGTACCCGTCGTCTGCGTACTACCGCTTACGCTGATGTCACCAATGTGGAAGCCATCAAGAAGATGATTCCCTACAAGTAAGCCAGAATAGGAGGATACTGAGAAATGGCAAGAGTTAAAGGCGCAATGATGACGCGCAAGAGAAGAAACGCAACCCTGAAGCTGGCCAAGGGCTACTGGGGTTCCAAGTCCAAGCACTTCAAGATGG
>JAFSBW010000051.1 GCA_017437095.1 Oscillospiraceae bacterium | reverse complement strand
GACATGGTTCACGGGATCTCGTTGCGCAAGACCGTTCCTTCAACACCGCTTACACGGTCCGGACGGCACTCATACTTGCCCGGGTGTGGGAATTCATCCCCGCTATAGCGGATTGCAGGTTACAGGGCACCGCTATCTCCCCGACTAGTGCGACCTTGTTATAAGCCGGTCGGCCATACAAGGGTTAAATTATTCGTTTACCTTAGCGTCGATAAAATCAGCAAGATCCTGGAAGGTGGCGATCTTCTGATCCTCCATGTCCAGCTCTACGCCCAGCTCACTTTCCAGATCCATGATCATTTCCACGATATCCAGAGAGTCGATGCCCAGGCTTTCAAAGGTGCTGTCGGGAGTAATCTCGGAAGCATCCAGCTCCAACTGCTTTGCAGCGTAAGATACCAGCTTTTCGTACATGTATGTTCACTCCTCTTTTATCTAGTCTTGTGTTATTTTATAGCATTGCTCTGCGTTTGTCAAGCAGAAACAGCCGATCCTGCCGCATAGGCGGTAGCCCAGGCGATCTGCAGATTGAAGCCGCCGGTATAGGCATCGCAATCGATGATCTCCCCGGCAAAATACAATCCCGGAACAAGCTTGGACGCCATGGTTTTGGGGTCGATCTGGGAAACCTTGATGCCGCCGCTGGTAATAATGGCTTCTTCCACGGGGCGCTTGCCGGTGATCTCAATAGAAAAGCTTTTCAGCGCCTCGATCAAAGCCCGGCGGTTTTGCTTGGTAAAGGAATTGGCCTGCAAAGAGCCATCAACACCAATGCGGCGCAAAACTACGGGGATCATGCTGCTCGGCAGCAGATCGGTAAGGGCGTTTTCCATGGTGCGGTTGCGGTAAGTATCCAGATCCCGCAGGATGCGCGCTTCCAGCTTAGCTTCCTCCAAAGCAGGCTTCAGGTCCAGCAGGAGTTTGCATTCGCCCTTTAAATGGGCGCTGGCAGAAAGCACCGTAGGGCCGGAAACTCCAAAATGGGTAAACAGCAGCTCGCCAAAATCCTTAAACAGCACCTTTCCTTTGCTGTTTACCAGCTTTACCCCCACATTGCGCAGGCTCAGCCCCTGCATTGCCTGGCAATCCTGCCCTGTGGTTTCCAAGGGCACCAAGCTGCCCTGGCAGGGGGTAACCGTATGCCCAAGGGCCTGGGCCATGGCAAAGCCGTCGCCGGTAGAGCCGGTGGCGGGGTAAGAAAGGCCGCCGGTGGCCAAAATGACCCAGCCGGCCTGGAAGCTGCCCCGGCTGGTCTTTACGCCGCAAACAGCGCCCTGCTGGGTAAGGATCTGCTGGGCGCAGGCTTCCATAACCGTAACCCCCGCCTGGCGCAGAGCCTTTTGCAGCGCCTCCAAAACACTCTGGGAGCGGTCGCTCACCGGGAACACCCGGTCACCCCGCTCTGTTTTTACGGCGCAGCCCTGGCTTTCAAAAAAAGCCATAACATCCTGGGGGGAGCAGCCGTCCAGAGCGCTGTACAAAAACCGGCCGTTGCGGGGGGTGTTGTTCAGCACAGTTTGGTTATCGCAGTTGTTGGTAATATTGCAGCGGCCTTTGCCGGTGATCAGCAGCTTTTTGCCCAGGCGGCCGTTTTTTTCCAGCAGCAGCACCTTTTGCCCACGCCGGGCCGCGGTAATGGCGGCAAACATACCCGCCGGGCCGCCGCCGATGACGATTCCATCGTATTTCATTGGGTATCCGCCTTCTTTTCGTATACTTTGTATTCTTCCCAGATCCGCTCCAGGCTGTGGAAGGTAGCGGCTACCTCTTTTTCCCGCCGGGCAGAAAGGGCAACGATCAGAGCATTGATAATGCTCATAGGCGCTACCAGGCTATCCGCCAGGGAGAGCATATCGCTCTTGGCGAGAAGCACATGGTCGCTGTTTTGGCCCAAGGGGGAATCCTGAGAATCTGTAATGCCGATCACCTTTGCCCCGGTAGAGCGGCCATACTGGGCGCCCTTGGCGGTAGCGGAAGAATACCGGGGAAAGCTGAAAGCTACCATAACATCGCTGGAGGATATGCCAACGATCTTTTCAAACATTTCCGCCGTGCCGGAGGCGGTAACGATATGCACATTGGGGAACATATAGTTCAGGTAGTAGCCCAAAAAGCTGGCCAAAGGGGCGGCAGAACGCACACCGAGAATATAGATAGACTTTGCCTGCAGGATGGCATCCACGGCGCAGGAAAAGTCTTCCCGGCTGACGGTATCCAGAGTGCGGCGCAGTTTGTCCATATCGGAATGGATGACGGTGCTAAGCACATCCTGATCCGCAAGGCTGCGGGCCGCGACCTCCATGCGCTGCACGCTGGTAAGGCGGTTTAGCACCATTTCCTGCATAGCCTTCTGCATGGCGGGGTAGCCGTCAAAGCCCAGCTCCACCGCAAAGCGCACTACGGTAGACTCGGAAACGCCAACGGTTTTGCCCAGCTTGGCGGCGGTCATAAAGGCGGCCTTATCGTAGCTTTGGCAGATATATTCATGGATAGCCCGCTGGCCTTTTGAAAATTTACGGCTGGAATCTTGCATTAAAGTAAAAATATCGCTTCGCATACCCCAAAACCTCCCTCTTTTCTAAGGATAGAATAACAGACCCCTTGCAAAAATGCAAGGGGTCTCAGTCTGTCGAAAAAGTATTTTTCGACAGACTGTCAGAGGTCGAGAAAGCCACAAAGACAAGCAAACCGCACTCGTCGGCGTACAGGTGGTACGGTAGAGGGCGGTTTGCGCAGTAAGTCAAAATGCCTTGCGAAG
>JAFSBW010000050.1 GCA_017437095.1 Oscillospiraceae bacterium | reverse complement strand
GGCCGCCAACGCTCTTGTGGCCCTTCAGGTTGTCAAAGCCGGCAGCCTTGGTATAGGCTACTACTTGGGCATCCATTTCCTTGGAGCCGGTAACAAAGGGAACGTTCATAAGGGAGCGGACTTCCTTATCCACAGTGCCCTTAAACAGCTTGGAGCTATCCAGGTAATCATAGAGGATAGCAGCCTTTTCTTCGTTGCGCTTGGCCATGGCTTCCAGGCCGCCGTTGTCCAGAAGGTACTTGAACACCTTGCCGCATACATAGATAGCCCAGCAGTTGGGGGTGTTGTACATAGAGCCGGCAGCGGCATGGGTATCGTAGCGCATGTAGATGGGAGTCTTGGGGTCAAGATCCTCACGGATCAGGTCTTCCCGGATGATCACGATGGCAAGGCCGGCAGGGCCGATATTCTTCTGCACGCCGCCGTAGATCACGCCGTAATCGGCTACATTGCAGGGCTTGGAGAGGAACATGGAGCTCTGGTCAGCAACCAGGATCTTGCCCTTGGTGTTGGGCAGCTGCTGGTAGGTAGTGCCGTGGATGGTCTCATTTTCGCAGATGTAAACATAGTCTGCGTTCTCGCGGATGGGCAGGTCGGAGCAATCGGGAATGTAAGAATAGTTGCGATCCTCAGAGGAAGCAACGGCCTTTACATCGCCAAACTTCTTGGCTTCGGAGAAAGCCTTCTTGCTCCATGCGCCGGTAACGATATAGTCGGCAACGCCGTTTTTCATCAGGTTCATGGGGATCATGGAGAACTGCAGGGTAGCGCCGCCCTGGATGAACAGAACCTTATAGTTATCGGGAATGTTCATAAGCTTGCGCAGGTCTGCTTCGGCGTTGTCGTAGATCTCCTGGAAAGCCTTGGAGCGGTGGGACATCTCCATAACGCACATACCGGAGCCGCGGTAGTTGAGCATTTCGTCCCGGATCTCTTCCAGAACGGGAACGGGCATGGTAGCAGGGCCTGCAGAGAAATTGTAAACGCGATCGTACATGGGAATACCTCCTGAGAAAGACAAATGTTTTTCTGTGATTATACAACTTTAGGCACGAAGTTTCAATTCCCTTTCGATATTTTTGTATAAATATAAGAAAAGCGAAGAATATTTGGTGAAAAATAGGACAATGTAACCATATCGGAGGTGAGGATTTTGGACAAAAATAAGAAAAAACCGGAAAAGATCGTTACAGACCCCTTTGGAAGCTATACCGGGCGCCCAAAAGAGAAGGGCGAAAAGCCGGTGCAGGATGCTGACGATCTATAATTTGTCTGCATATTTCTGCCTGGTTGCGTTGCCGCCGCGGATATGGCGCTGAGCCTTATTTTGCTCCAGAACTCTGCGAACTTGAAAATACAGCCTTTTATCCAGCATGGGAAGCCTTTGGGAAAGGTCTTTGTGAACGGTGGATTTGCTGATGCCGAAGTGCGCGGCGGTTGTGCGCACGGTTGCATTGTTTTCTATAGTATACACAGCCAATTCTCGGGCCCGCTCATCGATGGTACTTGCCATACAGATCCCTCCCAGCATGTTATGCCAAAATAAAGGTATGCCGGAGATTATTGCAATATACCTATTGACAGCTTTCGACCCTCCTATTAAAATAATGTCAAAGCAATATTTTAATTTTATTCATGATTTTTCCTTGGGATATTGCTATATTTATGTTAGTGACAAATAAAGGGGGCAAGGCCGTGTATCTGGACAAGAAAACAATGCGCAATATTTTCCTTCTGTTAAGTGGGAGCATTGTATTATACTGGGTGCTTCATGAGCCGGAGCGGTTTAATGCCATTTACGGTATGCTCAAAGGCATTTTCTCCCCCTTTATATGGGGCGCGGGCGTGGCTTTTATTATGAATGTGCCTATGCGGGGCATAGAGAATAAATGGCTGCATAAGGTTAAAAAGCCCGGCTTGCGCCGTGGCCTTGCGGTTTTGATCACCTGCATTTTCTTCCTGCTGGCTCTGGCGGCTGTGATCTGGCTGCTGATCCCTCAGCTTTGGGAAACGGTTACTACTTTGGTAAACCGCCTGCCCGGCTTCTTCCAGGATGCGGTTGCCGCAGTTGAAAAGTTTTTGGCGGATTACCCTGACCTTTGGACTTGGGTAAATGCCAACATTATCCAGGCGCTGGACTTTTCCAAGCTTGCCGGTATGCTGGAGGGCGTTTTAAACCAGATAGGCAACAGCTTCTCTACCATTCTTTCCAGCGCTATTTCTACCATCAGCGCCATTACCGGCGGCATTTACAACGCCATTATGGCCATTGCCTTTGCGGTATACTGCCTGGGGCGTAAGGAAGTGCTGGCGCGGCAATGCAAGCGCCTGGCCTACGCCATCCTGCCGGAGCGCTGGGCGGATTATGCTGTGCGGGTATTGCGCCTGACCAATACCACCTTCTCCAATTTCCTTTCCGGCCAGTTTGTAGAAGTGATCATTCTGGGCAGCCTTTTTGCCATTTGCATGGCCATCTTCGGTATGCCTTATATTCCGCTGGTATCGGTGCTGATCGCCATTACCGCGTTTATCCCCATCGTGGGCGCGTTTATCGGCTGCTTCTTCGGCGCGTTCTTCATCTTGGTGGAAGACCCTATGCTGGCGGTATGGTTTGTGGTGATGTTCCTGGTGCTGCAGCAGATCGAAAACAACCTGATCTACCCCAGAGTGGTGGGCTCCAGCGTGGGTCTGCCCAGCATGTGGGTGCTGGTTGCGGTTGCTGTGGGCGGCGAGCTGATGGGCGTTGTGGGTATGTTCCTGATGATCCCCATGGCTTCTGTATTGTATGTGCTTTTGGGTGAATTTGCGGCCCATAGGCTGAAGGCAAAGAATATTGATCCCCATAAGTATAACGACCCTACAGACCCACCACCGGAAACGGCGGAAGCAGATAATGACCCTGCCCAGCAGGCATAAATGAACAAAGAAAAGCATCCTGCCCCATTGTAGGGCAGGATGCTTTTTCGCTTAGAGCAGGGTAAACTCAAAATCCTCAAATTTCAGCGTATCGCCAATGTCTGCGCCGAAGGGCAGCAGGGCAATGGCAACCTCGCTTTCCACCCCGGTATCCCGGTAGCGGACGGTGGCATAATCGCCGCGGATATCAATAATGGTACAGATCATTTTATTCCTCTTGAAAAAGCCCGCCCCTGGAATCAGGGGCGGGCAAGGGTTTTAAGGATTAGTCCTTGTACATTTCAACCAGCTTCAGCAGGTGCTCGTAGCGCTCCTTAGCGGCAGCTTCGTTCTTAGCGAACAGATCGGTTGCACGCTCGGGGAACTCACGGGTCAGACGGCTGTAGCGGGCTTCGTTCATCAGGAACTCCTGATAGCCGCCCTTGGGAGCCTTGGAGTCCAGAGTGAACTTGCCGGTTTCCTTAGAGGGATCGAAGCGGAACAGATTCCAGTAGCCGCAATCAACAGCCTTCTTCATCTCAGCCTGGCAGTTGGTCATGCCGCCCTTGATGGAGTGCATCTCACAGGGAGAGTAACCGATGACCAGAGAAGGACCATTGTAGGCCTCAGCCTCACGGAT
>JAFSBW010000049.1 GCA_017437095.1 Oscillospiraceae bacterium | reverse complement strand
TTGAAGGCCTGGTATACTGCAACGGCATGAAGGCTTATGTTCAGGACGGCGAGGTCAACTTCAACAAGACCGGCATCGTAGAAGACGAGGGCAAGCTGGTTTATGTGAAGTACGGCATCTGGAGAAACACCTTCAAGGGCCTGGCCCGTACCGACGACGGCAAGTGGATCTACATGGCTAACGGCACCTTTGATGCTACCTACACCGGCGTTGCCAAGCTGAACGCCAACTGGGTATATGTCAATGCCGGTTATGTGGATTCCTCCTACTCCGGCACCGTTACCGTAAACGGCGTAAACTACACCGTAAAATACGGCGTTGTCCAGTTCTAAGGCTCAAACCAACTAAATTCCCGGCGGGGGCTGCCACGCAGCCCCCGCCATAGTCTTAATTTTTAAAAGAAACAGGAGGTCTCCGCATATGTACAAACGCGCCCTTTCCCTGCTGATCGCCCTGGTAATGGTGCTTTCCTGCGTAAGCTGGACAGCGCCCCAGCATGTCCACGCCGCGTCCTCCCAGCGGCAGATGGAAGCTCTGGACCGGGGTCTGGTAGCCGTAAAAACCAGCGGCGGCGTATTCCTTTCCTGGCGCCTGCTGGGTACGGAAAGCTACAACACTACCTTTAATGTCTACCGCGACGGCAAGCTGATTGCTTCCAACATCTCCAACTCCACCAACTATCTGGATGCCGGCGGCAGCAGCTCCTCCAGCTACTATGTGCGCAGCGTAGTCAGCGGAAGCGAAACCACCCAGTCCGCTGCCGTAAAGCCCTGGGCACAGAACTATCTGGATGTGCCCCTGCAAAAGCCCGCCAATGTCACCATGGACGGCGCTACCGTTACCTACTCCGCCAACGATGCAACCGTAGCCGATGTGGACGGCGACGGCGCTTACGAGATCATCCTCAAGTGGGACCCCTCCAACTCTCAGGACAACTCCAAATCCGGCTATACTGCCAATGTGTATGTAGATTGCTACGAGCTGGACGGCACTATGCGCTGGCGTATCGACCTGGGCCGCAACATCCGCGCAGGCGCTCACTATACCCAGATCATCGCCTATGACCTTAACGGCGACGGCAAGGCCGAGGTTGCCATGAAGACCGCCGACGGCACGGTCGACGGTCAGGGCAATGTGATCGGCGACAAGGATGCCGACTACCGCAATTCCTCCGGCTATATCCTCTCCGGCCCGGAATACCTGACCCTTTTTGAGGGCAAGACCGGCAAGGAGCTGGTGACTATCGACTACTACCCCGAGCGGGGCAAGGTTTCCAGCTGGGGCGACAGCTACGGCAACCGGGTAGACCGTTTCCTGGCCGGCGTTGCCTATTTCGACGGCAAGACCCCCAGCCTGGTTGTATGCCGGGGCTACTATACCCGCTGCGTCATCGTTTCTTATGAGTATAAGGGCGGCACGCTGAACCGGGAATGGGTATTCGATTCCAACGATTCCGGCAACGGCGACTACGCCGGCGAAGGCAACCACAACCTTTCCATCGCCGATGTAGACGGCGACGGCTACGACGAGATCGTATACGGCTCTGCCGTTATTGACCACAACGGCAAGGGCCTTTACGCCACCGGCCACGGCCACGGCGATGCCCTGCATGTAGGCGATTTCGACCCCGACCGCTCCGGCCTGGAAGTATTCCAGGTGCATGAGGAAACCGGCTCTTCCATCGAGAGCATCCAGTTCCGGGATGCCGGCACCGGCAAGACCATCTGGGCCAAGAAGCTGAGCAAGGATACCGGCCGCGGCCTGATTTTGAACATCGACCCGGAGTTCTACCCCTATGTTACCCTGGCTTCCGGCAGCAATTACCATACCGCCGGCGGCAGCTCTGTTACCAGCAGCATCTCCGGCCTGGGCATCAACTTTGCCTGCTACTGGGATGGCGACCTGTACCGGGAAGGCCTGGACGGCACTACCGTGCGCAAATGGGACTACAATAACAACAAAGTTGTTACTGCCCTTTCCGGCTCCAATGTCCATTCCAACAACTCCACCAAGTCCACCCCCAGCCTTTCCGGCGATATTCTGGGCGACTGGCGTGAAGAAGTCATTTGGCCCACCTCTGACGATAAGGCCCTGCGCATCTACACCACTACGGATATTACCGATGCCAAGCTCTACACCCTGATGCACGACAGCCAGTACCGCTGCGCCATCGCCTGGCAGAATGTGGCCTACAACCAGCCCCCTCACACCAGCTATTTCATCGGCCCCACCATGGCCACACCTACCCAGCCCAGCATCTATAC
The DNA here is from genome assembly GCA_017437095.1 of Oscillospiraceae bacterium. GTDB lineage: Bacteria > Bacillota > Clostridia > Oscillospirales > Oscillospiraceae > Faecousia. The sequence goes on along the minus strand of JAFSBW010000049.1, from coordinate 3,273 downwards.
CGTAGGCAGCTTCTCCCTGGCTGCCCCCGACGGCGGCAGCTCCGGCGGTGACACCCCCGCCCAAACCACTGCCGCTCCCGTGCAGACCAGTACCTCCGGCGGCTCTGTAACCTCCGGCAGCTACACCCATAACTTTACCGCAAGCGGCAAAAACAGCGATTTCTATACCATTTCCGGCAACACCTCCACCTCCAAGGGCAGCGTTAGCTACAACAGCTTGACCCTGACTACCTGCCTGAAGATGGAATCTGCCACCAATATCTCCTTCACCGCTCCCTCTAACGGCACGCTGACCCTGGTATTCGGCGGCTCTACCGATGCTGGCGGCAAGTCCGTCAAGGTAGACGGCTCCAGCAAGACCATTGGCTCTGACGGCATTTTGACCCTGGATATTTCTGCCGGCAGCCATACCGTAACCAAGGGCGACTCCATCAACCTGTTCTACATGGTCTACACCCCCGCAGGCTCCTCCGGCGAAACCCATACCCATAGCTACAGCTCTTCCGTGACTACCGCTGCTACCTGCACCAGCGCGGGCGTTCGCACCTACAGCTGCTCCTGCGGCAGCTCCTACACCGAAGCCATCGCCGCCCTGGGCCATAACTATTCCGGCGGCAGCTGCACCCGCTGCGGCGCAGCCGACCCCAACTCCGGCTCTCAGGACACCGGCACTTACGACCGGGTAACCGTGCATGACCCCTCCATCGTGGAAGCAAACGGCATGTACTATATCTTCGGCTCTCACATGGCCTGGGCAAAGTCTTCGGATCTTCGCTCCTGGACTACCTTTACCACCAATGTAAACACCAACTACGCCAATATCTTTGCCACCAACGCAGCCTGGGCTGCCAACGGCGGCACCCAAGGCAACAGCGCCTACGATGTTTCCGGCAATCTGTGGGCCCCGGATGTGATCTACAACGAAAAGCTGGGCAAATGGTGCATGTACATGAGCGTCAACGGCGACAACTACTACTCCTCCATTGCCATGGCCACTGCCGACAGCATTGAAGGCCCTTATACCTACGCCGGCACTGTTGTGTACTCCGGCTTCGCCAACTCCACCCAGGCCGCCCAAACCGACTTTAAGCAGGTAACCGGCACCAATACCGTACCCAGCCGCTACCTGACCAACGGCGCCTGGAATCCCCAGTACGGCACCAACGCCATCGACCCCTGCGTATTCTACGACAAAGACGGCAACCTCTGGATGGTTTACGGCTCCTGGTTTGGCGGGCTGTTCCTGCTGCGGCTGGACGAAAGCACCGGCCTGCGGGACTATAGCTACACCTATTCCACTACCACCGATGCCTCCGACCAGTACCTGGGCATCCGCCTTTCCGGCGGCTACGGCTGCACCGGCGAAGGCCCCTACATCGTCTACGACGATGCCACCGGCTACTACTATCTCTACGTTACCTACGGCGGCCTGAACGCTACCGACAGCTTCGGCAACTACAATATGCGCCTGTTCCGCTCCAAGAGCGTTACCGGCCCCTATACCGATGCCGCCGGCAACAGCGCCATCTGCACCAGCTCCGGCGCAGACCAGACCGTTAAGGGCATTAAGCTCATGGGCAACTACTTCTTCTCCTCCCTGGCCAATGCCCCCTCCGGCGAAGGCTCTACCGCGGGCTACAAGTCCCCCGGCCACAACTCCGCCTTTATCGACAATAGCGGCAACCGCTTCCTCATCTACCATACCCGCTTCAATTTGGGCTCTGAATGGCATCAGGTGCGGGTGCATCAGCAGTTCCTCAACGCCGACGGCTGGCCCGTAACCGCCGTTTACGAATACCGGGGCAACAGCATCTCCACCGGCTATACCGATGCCGAGATCGTTGGCCGTTACGAGTTCGTAAACCACGGCTCTACCGCCGGGGCTACCAACGCCGGCATGCTCACCACCCAGAATATCGTGCTGAACTCCAACGGCACCATTACCGGCGATGTAACCGGCACCTGGAGCCGCACCTCCGGTAGCTACTACTGCACCATGGTCATCGACGGCGTTACCTACAAGGGCGTATTCTTTAAGCAGCAGGACGAATCTGCCGCCCATAACATGGTCATGACCTTCTCCGCCATCGGCAGCAACAACCAGTCCATCTGGGGCAGCCAGACCAAGGCCGAAGCCTCCGGCTGGATCATCGACAGCCCCGCCTGGTGGGGTAACCACTCCGGCGCCGTTCAGGTTACGGAAAACATCCAGTCCTGGACCTTTACCAACACCACCTATGCCGATGCTGCTGACAACTGGGATACCGCATCTGTAGTTGTGTTCCGCAGCGCTAACGGCACGGTTTCCGGCTCTAACTACATTGAGGAGCTGCTCATCCGCTCCGACAGCTACGCGGTTTCCGAGGAATACGGCTGGGACACCACCGGCGAAGCTCCCTTCGGCGCTGCCAGCTACCCCAGCGATTGGGCTGCCTGGCTTTCCGCCAACAAGTCCGGTGCAAGCTGCACCGTTACCGCCCAGCTGGTAGGCGACCGGATCATCGTCGGCTTCAGCAACAACGGCGTTGTGAATGTATACTCCGTTCCCAAGAACACCTCCAGCTCCAGCCCCGTTTACCTGAGCCTTACCGGCGAAGAAACCACCATGACCGCCTGGAAAACGACCTCCAACCACATCGACATTTCCGATGCGGTTGCCGCAGCCGGCGGCTCCTCCGGCGGCGATGTGCATACCCACAGCTATAGCTCCAAGGTGACCACCGCCGCTACCTGCGCTACCGCCGGTGTTCGCACCTATACCTGCTCCTGCGGCGACAGCTACACGGAAAGCATCCCCGCTACCGGCAACCACAGCTACAGCAATGGCTCCTGCACCGTCTGCGGCGCAAAAGATCCCAGCTACAACCCCGGCGGCTCTGTGACCTCCGGCAGCTACATCCACAACTTTACCGATGACGGCTTCACCAGCGATTTCTATACCTTCGCCGGCAGCCAGATCACCGATGGCAAGCACGGCACTTACACCTATGACTTTGGCTACGGCACCGAAACGCTGAACTACGCCCTGAAGTTTGACAGCAAGGGCTCCGTTACCTTTACCGCTCCTGCCGACGGTAAGCTGACCATCGCTGCCGCTGCCAGCTCCACCAATCGCAAGGTTGGCGTATTCGATGCTGCAAACAATGAGGTCGGTACTCTGTCCACCCCCAACACCAACACTCTGTATGTGCTTACCGTAGATGTATCCGCCAACACCGCTTACACCGTAAAGCGCACCAGCAACGAATCCGGCCTGTACTACATCGCCTTCGT
>JAFSBW010000003.1 GCA_017437095.1 Oscillospiraceae bacterium | reverse complement strand
GCTTGCTTCGCAAGGCATTTTGACTTACTGCGCAAACCGCCCTCTACCGTACCACCTGTACGCCGACGAGTGCGGTTTGCTTGTCTTTGTGGCTTTCTCGACCTCTGACAGTCTGTCGAAAAATACTTTTTCGACAGACTGTGCCCTCCCGCGTTTGGCGGGAGGGCTTTGGTTTGTTTACTTTTCTTCGGGGAAGGCGTACTTGGCCTTATACTTGGCAAAGCGCTCGGCAAAGGCAGCGGATTCTTCCAGCTCGCCGGCCTTCAGGGCGCTCAGGTATTCGTGAGCTTCCAGCTTGCCCTCGGCTACCTGCAAAATCTCCACAGCGATGTTGGAGCAGTGGTCAGCAATGCGCTCGTAGGCGGTAAGCAGGTCTTCCAGCACGAAGCCGTACTCGATGGTGCATTTGCCGTCGCGCAGGCGGCGCACATGGCGGCTCTTGATCTCTCTTACCAGAGAATCCACAACCTGCTCCTGAGGCTCTACCTTCAGGGCCAGCTCCATATCCAGGGCTTCGTATGCGGCAACGGTGCGCTCTACCACATCGGTAACCGCCTTTTTCAGCACGGCCAGCTCATCTCTTGCCTGCTGGGAGAAGGCGATCTTCTTTTCCTCGATCTCCAGGCCCGCATTGGCAATGGCCACCGCATGGTCGCCGATGCGCTCCAGGTCTGCCACGGTGTAGAGCAAAGTGTTCAGGGTGCGGTTGTCATCCACGGAAAGGCGCTTGGCGGAGAGTTTGACCAGGTAGGTACTCAGAGCATCCTGGTAGCGGTCGGTAGCGTCTTCCAGCTCGATGACCTTTTCCATGGTCTTTACATCAAATTCGGTGGTCAGGCCCATGGCCAGCTTCATGGCTTCCAGGGCATCCTTGCCCATATCCGCAGCGATCTCATGGGCGCGCTGCACAGCAACGGCGGGGGTAGCCAGCAGGCGCTCGTCCAGCAGCACCGGGGACTGATGCACCGGCTCGGCAGGCACGAACAGATAGGCAAGCTTTACCAGCAGCTTATTCATAGGCATCAGCACCGCGGTAGCGCCTACATTGAAGATGGTGTGGATCACGGCGATGTTCCAGGCGCTGACAGAGCTATCCAGGAAGGCCCAGTCAATAAACAGCCCCAGGCCGTAGAACACTACGCTGAAGATCAGCACGCCCACTACATTGAACAGCAGATGCACCATAGCGGTACGCCGGGCGTTGCGGTTGGCGCCGATGGCGCCCATAACGGCGGTAACGCAGGTGCCGATATTCTGGCCCAGAATGATGGGAATGGCGGCGCCGTAGGTGACCTTGCCGGTAAGGCAAAGGCTCTGCAGGATACCGATGGAAGCAGAGGAGGACTGGATCACAGCGGTAAGCAGCGCGCCGAAGAGGATGCCCAAAATGGGGTTGGAGAAGGAGATCATCAGATCGCCAAACCAGGCTTCGCTCTCCAAAAACTCCATGGAATCGCCCATGATGTCCATACCGGTCATCAGCGCCAGGAAGCCCAGCAGGATCACGCCGATGCCCTTTTTCTTCTCACTCTTGGTGAACATGAAGAATACGATGCCGATAGCACCCATCAAAGGCGCCAGGGTTGAGGGCTTAAAGAGCTTGATGATCACGCTGTCGCCCTCCAGGCCGCTCAGCGACAGGATCCAGGAGGTAACGGTAGTGCCGATATTGCTGCCCATGATCACACCCACGGCCTGGTTAAGGGTCATAATGCCGGAGTTTACGAAGCCCACGACCATGACGGTAGTAGCCGACGAGCTTTGGATCACCGCGGTTACCGCCATGCCCAGCAAAAAGCCCTTGAAAACATTGGAGCTCATTTTTGCCAGGATGGTCTGCAGCTTACCGCCGGCCTGGCGCTCCAGGGCCTTGCCCATGGTATCCATGCCGAACAGGAACAGCGCAAGGCCGCCCAGCAGCTCTATGATCTTAAACATATAAAATGACATAGTGTACCTCTCCTTATGTGTTGGGGTATCCAGGTGCATGCCTCTATTATTTTACGCAAAACCGCGGCAAATTGCAACCGTATCCTTTACCAACCCCCAAAATATTTTACCAGGCCCTTCTCTGCAGGCAAAGAAGGGCCGCTGATTTGTATTATAAATGGCGGTTTCTGTAAAATCCACGGAGGGTTTGAAAAGCTTTGGTAAAATCTGTGTAAAATGCCCTTGTCCCGCCTCGGAACGGCGGGCGGTTTATTGGGGGAATATGACCGTGACTGTAGTTCCCCGGCCGGGAGCGCTGTCCAGCTCGATGGCAGCTTTGTGATAAGCGGCAGCATGCTTTACGATGGAAAGGCCCAGGCCCGTGCCGCCGGAGGCCTTGGAGTGGCTTTTGTCCACCCGGTAAAACCGCTCAAAGATGCGCTCCTGATGCTCCGGCGGGATGCCGATGCCGGTATCGCTGACGGTGAGCTTACGGGCCTGCACATAAATTTCAACACTGCCGCCGGGCAGATTGTACTTAATGGCGTTGTCGCAAAGGTTGTAAAGGATCTCCTGGAGCATTCCGCGAACACCTTTGACCGTAAAGCCATCCCCTGCCACACAGAGCTTAATATCCCTCTGCTCCGCGCCGGGGGCCAGCAGCTCTTTTACTTCCTCTGCCAGAGCCAGCATATCCACCTGCTCCGCAGGCAGCGCCACGCCTTCATCCAGCTGGGAAAGGCGGATAATATCTTCTATCAGATCCACCAGCCGGGATGCTTCCTTGCGGATATGCCCCACAAACCGGGGCTGGTCTGCCTTCTTTACCATGCCGCTTTCCAGCAGCTCCGCGCTGCCGATGATGCCCTGCAGGGGCGTTTTCAGCTCATGGGATACATTGGCGGAAAATTCCCGGCGAAGCTGCTCTGCGTTGAGCCGCTCGGTAATATCAAACGCCAGCACCACCGCGCCGATCACCGCCCCGTCGGATTGGATACGGCTCAGGTTAAACTGGTAATCCCGCCCGTTTTTGTTGGCCCGGGTGATGCCCCGCCCTTTGTCCAGCGCGTCATTCACCGCGGCGCGCATATCGCTGCTGCGCTCAAGCATCAGAAAGCTCTTGCCCAGGCAGCTGTCAGGGGCATCAAACAGCCTTTTCGCCGTAGAGTTGATGGCCAGCACCTTCGCTTCGCTGCTGAGCAGCACCAGACCCTCCTGCATATTTTCGGTGATCTGGTCAAATTCGTCCGTCCGGCGGCGAAGCTCCTCCATCTGGGCGGCGATCTGGTTATGCTGCCGGTGGATGCGCTGGAGCAGGGGCGCAAGCTCCTCATAGGTCTTGTTTTTCAGCGGATGCTCCAGATCCAGGCTGTTGAGCGGCTCTACGATCCTTTTGGCCATTTTCCGGGCCAAAAATGCCGACAGCAAAATGGCAACGGCCGCGATCAAAACAATGGGCCAGAGCATCCCCAGCATCAAGGCCCAGGCAGATTCCTGGCTGGCGGAGATGCGAAGCACCGAGCCGTCCTCCAGCCGCCGGGCCTCATAAAAGGTCTGCTCCGTAAGGGTAGCGGAGGCACGCACGGCGCTGCCGGTGCCGGTTTGCAAAGCCTGGCGGATCTCTTCCCGGTCGGCATGGTTTTCCATAGCCGCCGGGTCTACCTGGGTATCAAAAAGAACTGTGCCGTCAGGGCCGATCCAGGTAATGCGGAAGCGGTCGGCCTCCACATTTTCCAGGAAAGTGCTGCCGTATTTCTGCGTACCGCTGGCCGCAAGGCTCAGCTCGTCCTTCAGCTGCTCCACCTGCACCCCGGTAAAGTGATCGTACAGAACGCCCATTACGATCCCCAGGGAGCAAAGCAGCACCAGCACCGCCACAAACACCGTAGAGCGGAAGATCTTACTTGTCATACTAAAGCAGAGGGACAGCAATTGCCATTAGCCCCTCAATCGTCCTTTCTTGTTATTTGGTGTTTATCATCCTTGCCTTGCGTTAGCAAGGCTGCGTCTTCTGCACCCCAAATCCCTAAGAAAATCCAGATTGAGGGGTGTTTTGCAGTTTTCGCCGAGCAGTTTGTTGGCAAGACAAATAAAACGCCGAAGGGAATACACATCGGTATTTTCGAGGAGTTTTATGCAGTATTGCCAGCAAACCGCCGGCGAAAACCTAATGGGAACTGCTGTCCCTCTGCTTAGACTCCAAGCGGTAGCCTACATTGCGAACGGTTTCGATGCAGCTTCCGTACTTGCCCAGCTTCTGCCGCAGGGTGCGGATGTGCATATCCACCGTCCGGGTCTCCCCCAGGTATTCGGTGTTCCACACGCTGGCCAGCAGCTGCTCTCTTGTAAAGGCGATGCCCGGCTGGGAAAGGAACAGCTGCAGCAGCTCATACTCTTTATAGGTAAGGCTCACCCGCTGGCCGTCCACGGCAACGGTATGCTCCTGGGGATTCAGCACAAGGCCCTCCACCTGCAAAAGATCATTCTGCTTTGCTCTGCTGCACCGGCGCAGCACCGCCTTCACCCGGGACACCAGCTCCATCACGCCAAAGGGCTTTACCAGGTAATCGTCCGCCCCCAGATCCAGGCTCTGGATCTTATCGTACTCCGTGCCCTTGGCGGTGGCCATGATCACAGGGATCCGGCAAAGCTCCTGGGAAGCCTTCAGCATTTTCAGCAGCGTAACGCCGTCCTTGCCGGGGAGCATCACATCCAGCACCACCAGCTCCGGCTTTTCGGCTTGCAGCGCCTGCCAAAAGCTGTCGCCGTCTTCAAATCCCCTGGCTTCAAAGCCGGTGGAGTTAAGGGCGTATACTTCAATATCCCGAATGCTGGCATCGTCTTCCACGCACCAGATCATAGCCTCGCCTCCTTGCTTTTTTCTTCCATAATAGCGGTTTTAGCGGCAAAATTCAACATTTTAGATGGATTTTACAAACATTTTACATCTTACTGGCAATCCTTATGGATGCCGGTGACGGAAAACTCCACCCATTCGGCAATGTTGGTGCAGTGGTCGCCGATGCGCTCAAAATACTTGGCGATCATCAGCAGATCCAGGGCGTATTCTCCCTGGGAGGGCTCGGCGGCGATTATAGCGATGATGCCTTTTTTGACCTGGGTAAAATAATCGTCCACCACATCGTCGTGGGCCATTACCTTCCGCGCCAGGGCCAGATCCTGCTTGACATAGGCATCCACCGCCTCCGTGACCATGGCCTGGGCCGCCTTTGCCATTTCCCGGATCTTGGGGAATTTTTCATTGGGCCGGGCGCCCATATAAGGAACGATCTCCACAATGTCCTCCGCCTGGTCGCCGATGCGCTCCATATCCGTGATCATTTTCATGGCGGCGCTGATCTGCCGCAGATCCCCGGCCACGGGCTGCTGGCGCAGCAGCAGCTTCATGCAGATGGTTTCAACGGTGCGTTCGCTTTCATCGATCTGAGCGCCGACGGTATTTACCTTTTGTGCCAGCTGGGCATCCCATTGGGTAAGGGCCTGGGAAGCCAGGGCGATGATCTCCTCGCAGCAAGCGCCCATGACGGTCAGTTCCCGGTTTAACTCGTTTAGCTGTTCCTGGAATAGATCTCTCATATCATCCAAACCTTCCTGTAATGTAATCTTCGGTGCGCTGATCCTTCGGCTGGGAGAACAGCTGCTCCGTATTTCCGTACTCCACCAGATCCCCCAGCAGGAAAAAGGCGGTATGATCGGAGATGCGCACAGCCTGCTGCATATTGTGGGTAACGATGACGATGGTGTACTGCTTTTTCAGCTCCATTGCCAGGTCTTCAATGCGGGAGGTAGAGATAGGGTCCAGGGCAGAGGTAGGCTCATCCATCAGCAGCACCTTGGGCTCTACCGCCAAGGCTCTTGCGATGCAAAGCCGCTGCTGCTGGCCGCCGGACATGCCCAGGGCGTTCTTTTTCAGCCGGTCCTTCACTTCATCCCAGATAGCGGCGCTGCGCAGGGCTTTCTCCACGATCTCGTCCAGCTGGGCCTTGCTGGTGATGCCGTGGGTACGGGGCCCGTAGGCGATATTGTCATAAATGCTCATAGGGAAGGGATTGGGCTTTTGAAATACCATGCCCACCTCTTTGCGCAGGGCGTTCACATCGGTATCGAAGATGCTTTTTCCGTTATACATCACTTCCCCGGTAATTTTTACGCCGGGGATCAGATCGTTCATCCGGTTCAGGGTCTTTAAAAATGTGGACTTGCCGCAGCCGGAAGGGCCGATCAGCGCGGTGATGGAATGCGGCCGGATCTCGATGCTGATATTTTTCAGCGCCTGAAAGCTTCCGTACCACAGGCACAGATCTTTTGCGGAAATCATACTCATGCTTTGTTTTTCCTTTCGAAATACTTACCAATAAAGGTTGCGCTCAAATTGATCAGCAGGGTCAGGATCATCAAAATGGCGGCGATGGCGAAAGCCACCTGGAAATTGCCGTCCTCTGTGGCGTAGACATAGAGGGCCACAGTCAATGTCGCGCCGGAAGCGCTTAAGGCCTCAAAGAAGCCAGCCAGGGAATGGGCAAAGCCGGCGGTAAACAGCAGCGCGGCGGACTCTCCCACGATACGGCCTACGCAGAGGATGCACCCTGTGACCACGCCCTCCACGCACCCCGGCAGCACCACCGTGCGGATCACCCGCCACTTGCCCGCGCCCAGGCCAAAGGCACCCTCCCGGTAGGCTTGGGGCACGGTCTTCAAACTTTCCTGGGTAGTGCGCATAATGGTAGGCAGATTCATGATCACCAGCGTCAGGCTGCCTGCCAGCAGGCTCTTGTCCAGATCCAGAAATTGGCAGAAGAACAGCGAGCCAAATAAGCCGTAAATAATGGAAGGGATGCCCGACAGAGTTTCCGCCGCGTATTCGATGGCGCTAACAAGGCGCTTATTGGAGGCATATTCCGTAAGGTAAATGGCCGCGCCCACCCCCAAGGGCAGCACCAAAGCCAATGTAGTGAGGATCATATAGAGGGTATTTAGGATATCCGGCAGGATGCCAACGGTTCCCCGGAGGTAGCTGGGCTTGGTAGACACCAGCTCCCAGGAAATATTGGGCAGGCCCTTGCACAGCACATAGCCCAGCAAAAACGCCGTCAGCCCGGCGGTAAGCCCGGCGCACAGCCACATAAGGATGCGCACCAGCCAAATATATGCCTTTCTTTTTTTCATAGCACCGCTCCAAAGATAGCAAGCAGGGCGGCAAGGCTTATGGCTGCCAGCAGGTAATAGTAGCTTCCCCGAAGTGTCCATAGAAATCGTTTTGGGTTTCTAACAGCTGTCATTTCTTTTCTCCTTTACAAAGAAGTTCAGCGCGCCATTGATCAGCAAAATAAACAGGAACAGCACCAGGGCGATGGAAAAAAGCGCCTGGCGGTACAGCCCATCCGCGTAACCCATGCCGCCGGAAACCGCGGTAGTCAGCAAGCGCACGCTTTCAAAAAGCTTGGGCATATTGGCCACATTGCCCGATACCATCATCACCGCCATGGCTTCCCCGATGGCCCGGCCCACACCCAGCACCACAGCTGTGGCAATTCCGCTTTTCGCCGCCGGAACGGATACCCGAAACCAGGTTTCTTCCGCCGTTGCCCCCAAAGCCAGGGACGCATCCTCATATTCCTTGGGAACGGCATCCAGAGCGGTTACGGATACTTTAATGACGGAAGGCAGGATCATAACCGCCAGCACGATCATAGCCGCCAGCAGGCTTGCGCCGTCCGGCAGGTCAAAAAGCTCCCGAATACCGGGCACCAGCACCATCATACCCACCAGGCCGTAGACCACGGAAGGGATGCCCGCCAGCAGGCTTACCGCCGAGGACATGATCGCTTTTAGCCTGGGCGAAGCCTTCTTGGACAGATACACCGCCGTAAAAAAGCCCACGCTCACGCCGATCACCAGCGCCCCGGCAGTTGCGTAAATGCTGGAAAGGATCAAGGGCAAAATGCCGTACCGGGGGTCAGCTCCAGCGGGATCCCATACCTGGCCGAACAGAAAATCCCATAGGCCGATCTCCAGGATGGCGGGAATGCCGGAAAATACCAGATACAGCGTGATCAGCAGCACGCAGCCCACCGTAAAGAGCCCCAGAATTAAGAAAATTCCCTGGACGGCCCGCTCAAAAAGTGTATTATTTTTCATTCATCTCACCGTTTGCGCACAGTAAGCGGCGGTTTGCACCGCCGCAATGCTGTTTAGTTGACAGGCACCACACCGGCCGCGCTGATGATCTCATTGGCAGCGGGAGAGGTTGCGAAATCGAAGAAAGCCTGGGCGGTCTTGCTCAGCTTTTCGCCCTGCTTGGTAACCAGCACGAAGGGGCGCTGCACGGCGTAGCTGCCGTCCTTAACGGTGGCTTCGCTGGGGGCCACACCGTTTACCGACACCGCCTTAACGCTATCCTTTACAGAGGACAGGGAAACATAGCCGATGGCGTTGGGGTTTTCCGCCACAGCGGTAAGCACCGCGCCGTTGCTGGTAAGCTCCTGGCGGTAAAGGCAGGCATCTACCGTACCGGTGACGGATTCGAAGCCGTCCCGGGTGCCGGAGGACTCTTCCCGGCCGATCAGCACAATCTGGCCGTCCTTGCCCCCAAGCTGGCTCCAGTTGGTAAGCTCGCCCTTGAAAATGGCGGCGATCTGCTCCAGGGTCAGATCCGCCACCGGGTTGCCTGCGTGTACGATAATGGCGATGCCGTCGATGGCCAGGACGGTTTCCTGCAGGCCCTGGGCCTTTTCGCTGTCTCTCAGGTAGCGGGAGGAAAGGCCGATGTCGCAGGTGCCGTCCTTTACCGCCTTGATGCCCGGGCCGGAGCCGGTGGCGTTGTAAGTAAAGTTCGCGCCGGTATCTTCCATAAAGGCCTCGCCCAGGGCCAGGATCACCTTCTGCATAGAGGTAGAGCCGTCGGTGGCTACAGCCTGCTTTTCCTTGCCGCCGCAGGCAGCCAAAGACAAAGCCACAGCAAAAGCAAGGGCAATGCAAATAAGCTTTTTCATAAGTATTCTCTCCTTGGTCTTTATTTGGGATGGATATCATCCTTACGGTTTTTATCTTACAGCGCTGTTGTAAAATCCGAAAGCCAAGGTATGTAAAATAGCGGTAAAGCCGCCAAAGAAAAGCCCCCATGCCGAAAGCATGGGGGTAGTATTTTGTTGCGGCCTGCCGGATACCGGGGCGCCCTACTCGGCCTTTAGCATACGGTAGCCGATGCCGATATGGGTCTGGATATACTGGGTCTGCCGGTCCTTTTCCAGCTTTTTGCGCAGGGTTGCCATGTGTACCCGCAGGGAGGCCGTATCGCTCTCCCAGGAGCTGCCCCAGATCTTCTGGGTAAGGTAGGTATGGGTAAGTACCTTGCCCGCGTCCCTGGCCAGCAGGCACAGCAGCTTATACTCCGTAGGGGTCAGCTTCAGCTGCTCGCCGTCCAAAAAGGCGCAGCCCGCCCCGTAGTCTACGGTCAGCTTGCCGTTGGTGAAAACGCAGTCGCCGGCCTTGCTCTCGGCGGCGACGCGGCGCTGGGCCACACGCAGCCTTGCCAGAAGCTCGGTTACGGAGAAGGGCTTGGTCAAATAATCGTCAGCGCCGGCATCCAGAGCCGCCACCTTGTCGGCATCCTCGCTTCTGGCGCTGATCACAATAATGGGCATCTTCGACCAGCAGCGGATGCGCTTGATGACCTCCACCCCGTCCAGATCCGGCAGCCCCAGATCCAGAAACACAATATCCGGCTGCTGGGCAGAGGCGGCGGCAAGGGCCGCTTCCCCATTGCCGGCTGTGATATAGGGGTAGTGATTGGAGCGCAATGTGGTAGTGATTAAATTGCGTACGGTGGCATCGTCTTCTACCACCAGGATCTTGGGATCATTCATGAACTTCCACCTCTGTGCCGGGAATGGTAAATGTAAACACCGCGCCCGAGGGCGTATTGTCGGAAACGGTGATCTGGCCGCCGTGGGCTGTAATGATGGATCTGCAAAGGCTCAGGCCCAGGCCCAGGCTTCTGCGGCAATCGGCAATGGGATTGCTGCCGCTGTAAAACATTTGGAATATCTTTTCCTTTTCGCTGCCGGCAATGCCCTTACCGTTGTCGGCTACGCAGATCTTTACATGATCCCCCGCGCTGCCGGTGGTCACCGCGATGGAAGACCCGGCGGGGGTATATTTTATGGCATTGTCCACCAGATTGATGATCACCTGGATGATCAGGCGGGCATCGCATTTGGCAAGCAGCAGCTCGTCCTCATGGTGAACGGTAAGGGTATGCTCCGCCAGCTTTCGGCTGACATGCTGCAGCGCCTCGCTAACGATCTCCTCTACCAGATGGGGCTGCTTTTGCAGCTTCATGCGGCCCTCTTCGATCTTGGTCACCGCCAGCAGGTTTTCCACCAGGTTGGTAAGCCAGGCGGAATCGTCGTAGATATCCGCGCACATTTGCCGCACAGTATCCTTATCCAGCTTTTCCAGCTCGCTCAGCAGCATGCCCGCGTTGCCGGCGATAGAGGTAAGGGGGGTGCGCAGATCGTGGGAAATGGAGCGCAGAAGATTGGCCCGGAGGGTCTCGTTCTGGGCCTGGAGCTTGGCCTCTTCCTTTTCTTTGGCGTTGCGGCTGTTTTCCAGCGCCAGGGCGCATTCGCCCAGGATGGACAGCAGCGCGCTGTTCTCAAAGGCCTCCAGGGGCTCCGTGCCCTGCAGCGCCACCGTTCCGTACACCCGCTCCCCCGCTTTGATGGGGTAAAGCCGCTGGCCATCGGCCTGCACGGCGCTGCCGCCGGGCATTACAGCGGCGTTTTGATCCAGCAGCTTGGATACCTGCCTTTGGCATACCTGCAAAATATCCTCATGGGTGCGGGCCTTCTGCAAAAGCTGGTTGGTCTCCAGCAGCAGGTTGGTGCGGTAGGCCGTCTGGGCGGACTGCCTGGTTTGGTGCTTCAGCCGGTCCGTCATAGTGCCAACCGTTAAGGAGGCGATGAGCATGATCAAAAAGGTAAGGGGCGCGCCGTCGGCATACACCCGCAGAGAAAACTGGGGGCTTGTAAAAAAATAGTTGAACACCAAAACGCTGCCAACCGCCGACAGCACATAGCCCGAGCGGGTAGAGGTGACCATAGCCGTAAGCAGCACCGCCAGCAAATAGATAGCTATGATATTCGCTTCGCTGAAGCCTACCTTGGAAAACAGATACCCCAGGCCGCTGGCAAGGGCCAAAATGCCAAGGGAGATGCCCCAATCCCTCACGGCGGAGCGCAGATCTATGGGCTTGCGCCGCTTTTTCTGCCGGTAAAGGGTATCCGCGCCGGCATCGGGGATCATGTGGATATCAATATTGGGGGCGATCTTAGCCAGCTTTTCCGTAAGGGCAGGCTTTCCAAACCAGCCCCGCCTGGCCGCGGCGCTGGGGCCTACCACGATCTTGGTCACCCCGGAAAGCCGGGCATACTCCGCAAGCTGGTAGGATATATCATCGCCGAATACGGTTTCTACCCTGGCGCCCAGCTCCTGGGCCAGGGCGGTATTGCTGCGCAGGCGCTCCTTATCCTGCTGGGACATGGCTTCGTGGTCCGGCGTGCGCACAAATAGGGCGGTAAAGGCGCCGCCGAAGGCTTTTGACATAGCCGCGGCTGTGCGGATGATCCGGGCGTTGGAGGGGGCGGAAGAAAGCCCTACGAGAATATGTTCTGCCATAACAGGCACCTCCTGTGGGGGTTTTCTTTATTCTACCACATCTGTTTCCGGATATCTACAGCTATCGTCATAAGTAAAGGCCGGCTCATGGCCGGAGCGGCGCTGCAGGGCTTTATCCAGCCTTTTCAGGCAGAAATACAGGTACACCTGCGCGCCTGCAAAGCTGGCCGCCGCCAGCAGGATCCACACAATGTCCATAGCTTCGCCGTCAGATCCGGAAGCATTTCTGGATATCCTTGAAGCTTCCCATCACCATCAGAGATCTCCCCTCGCACAGCACGGTATCCGGGGTAATGAAGGAATCCAGCTTGCTTGCGCACTTTGTTCCCAAAATGTTGATATTGTATTTTCTTCGCACATCCAGCTGCCCCACGGTCTTGCCTATCCAGCCGGAGGGGATCGTTACCTCAAAGATAGCGTTTTCGCTGTCCAGCTCGATATAGTCCAGCACATGGTTGGCGCTGTAGCGGATGGCTGCCCAGCGGGCAAGCTGCTTTTCCGGGTAGACCACCTCGTCCGCCCCGTTTCGCAGCAGGAATTTCTCCTGCACATCCGTCGCCGCCCGGGAAACCACCATTTTTGCCCCCAATTCCTTCAGCAGGCTTGTGGTCTGCAGGCTGCTTTGAAAATCGTTGCCGATGCCTACGATGCATATATCATAGTTGTCTACGCCCAGGGAGCGCAAAAATTCCTCGTTGGTGCTGTCGCCGATCTGGGCGCCGGTCACATAGGGCAGGATCTGCTGCACCAGCTCCTCCTTGCAGTCCACCGCCATGACCTGATGGTTCAGCTCCTGCAGCTTCATGGCGATATGCTTGCCGAACCGGCCCAGGCCGATCAAAAGAACAGATTTCATAGTGTTTCCTCCTTAATCAGGCAATCGTATTAGCCGACGGTAATTTTCTCCAAGGGAAGCTTGGAAAGGGTGGTTTGATTGGCAGACAATGTGGCAAAGATCAGCGTCAGCCCGCCTACCCTGCCCAGGAACATAAGGCAGATGAGTATCAGCCTGGATACCAGCTGCAGCCCCGGGGTAACGCCCAGGGTCAGGCCCACGGTGCCAATGGCGGAGGCCGTTTCAAACAGGCTCGTTAAAATAGGCAAGCCTTCCACCCGGCTGATGACCATGCCCCCCAGCAAAAACAGAGAAATATACATCAAAAACACGGTTACCGCGTTTTTTACCGTTTCGTCGGCGATCCTCCGGCCAAAAAAGCGCCCGTTTTCCCGCCTGCGGAATATGGCCACGGCGCAGGCCACCAGCACCGCCGCCGTAGTGGTCTTCATGCCGCCGGCGGTAGAGCCGGGGCTGCCGCCAATGAGCATCAGCACGATGGTGAGCAGCTGCCCCGTTTCGCTGAGGGCGGTATAGTCGGCGGTGTTGAAGCCAGCCGTTCTGGGGGTAACCGCCTGGAACAGGGAAAGCAGGAGCCGCTTGCCCAGAGGCTGGGCGGAAAACTCAAAAAAGAACAGATACACCGCTGGAAGGAGCAGCAGCGCCCCGGTAGTTGCCAGGATCACCTTGCTCTGCATGCGGTAGCGTCTGATGTGGATGCCGTTTTGCCGGATATCCTGCCAGGTAAGAAAGCCGATGCCGCCAATGATGATCAGCAGCATAATGGTGATATTTACCACCGGGTGGGCCGCGTAAGAGGTCAGGGAAGAATAGGGGCTTTTCGTGCCCATCAGGTCAAAGCCCGCGTTGCAGAAGGCGGAGATAGAATGGAAGACCGCCAGCCAAATGCCCTTTACGCCGTACTCCGGGATAAATACGCCCATCAGCACCAAAGCGCCCAGCAGCTCAAACAGAAAAATGCCCTTGAGGATAAAGCCGGTAAAGCGGACGATGCCCCCTACCTGGTGGGCCGAGATGGCGTCCTGCATGGTGCTGCGCTGCATCAGGGAGATCTTCTTGCCGGAGGCCATGGTAATGGCGGCGGCAACGGTAACCACGCCCATGCCGCCGATCTGGATGAGCAGCAGGATCACGCCCTGGCCAAAGCCGGACCAGTAGGTAGCCGTATCCTGAACGATCAGCCCGGTAACGCATACAGCGGATGTAGATGTAAACAGCGCGTCCCAAAAAGAGGTCCAGCCTCCGCTTTGGGCCGCAAGGGGCAGCATCAGCAAAAAAGTTCCCAAAAGGATCACCCCGGCAAAGCCGAACAGAATGATCTGGGAAGAGCTGATCCTCCGTTTATGCAAAACCGCCCACATGGCCATACCTCCAAATGCTTTTCTTACCGGTAGTATACACAAAAAAGCATAAAGAGAGTGTTAAGGCTCATGCAGGCGGTGTTAAGATTTTATAAAGATGCGGGCTATTGCCGGCCGCTGCCGGCGGGGAAGCTGCGCTGGGCGATCAGGCTTCCTTGTCCTTCGGCATGATCAGATTCATAACGATGGGCAGCTTTGCTCCCAGCTTCCAAACGGTAAAAAGCTGCACCAGAGTGCCGATGCCTGCCATGATCATGTCCATCTGGTGGTTCAGGAAGCTGTCCACCTTCAAAACATTGCCGGATTTGACAATGCCGTCCTTTACGATTCTCTGCTCTAAGAAGTTCATTTCTTCCTATCTTCCTTTTTATGTTTATTGCGCAATGCTTCTTGCTACATGAACACCGCTGGCAGAGGCGTGGGACAGCGAATGGGTAATGCCGCTGCCGTCGCCGATGATGTAAAGGCCGGGGTAGCAGGTCTCCAGCCTCCGGTTGACCTTTACCTCCATGTTGTAGAACTTGACCTCCACACCGTACAGCAGGGTATCATCGTTGGCAGTACCCGGGGCTACCTTATCCAGGGCGTAGATCATTTCAATGATGCCGTCCAGGATGCGCTTGGGCAGCACCAGGCTCAGATCGCCGGGAGTGGCATTCAGGGTGGGGGTGATAAAAGCATCGTTCATGCGGCTGGGGGTGGAGCGGCGGCCCCGGATCAGATCGCCGAAGCGCTGGACGATCACGCCGCCGCCCAGCATATTGCTCAGCCGGGCGATGGATTCGCCGTAGCCGTTGGAATCCTTGAAGGGCTCGGAGAAATGCTTGGCCACCAGCAGGGCAAAATTGGTGTTCTGGGTCTGCTTGGCGGGATCTTCGTAGCTGTGGCCGTTAACGGTGATGATGCCGTTGGTGTTCTCGTTGACCACCGCGCCTTTGGGATTCATGCAGAAGGTGCGCACCTTGTCCCCATACTGCTTGGTGCGGTAAACGATCTTGCTTTCATACAGCTCGTCGGTCAGGTGGGCAAATACAGCGGCGGGCAGCTCCACCCGCACGCCAATGTCCACACGGTTGGATTGGGTGGGAATATCCAGCTCCTTGCAGATCTTTTCCATCCATTTGCTGCCGCTGCGGCCTACGGAAACGATGCACTTTTCGCAGGTAAAGTCTGCCTCCTTGCACACGATGCGGTAGCCGCCCGGAATGATCTTCACAGCTTCCACAGGCGTATCGAAAAAGAAATCTACCCTGCTCTGCAGGTAGGCGTAGAGGTTTTCCAGAACAACATAGTTAATGTCCGTGCCCAGGTGGCGCACGGAGGCATCCAGCAGGTGCAGGTCGTTCTGGATGCACAGCGTCTTGAAGCGGGTGCCTGCGGTGGTATACAGCTTGCAGCCCTCGCCGCCGTAGCGCATATTGATCTGGTCCACATAGTCCATCAGCTCCAGGGCCTGCTTCTTGCCGATATATTCGTAGAGCGTGCCTCCAAAGTCATTGGTAATATTGTATTTGCCGTCAGAAAAAGCGCCCGCGCCGCCGAAGCCGCTCATAATGGAGCAGCTTTTGCAGCCGATACAGGTTTTGACCTTTTCTCCGTCGATGGGGCAATGGCGCTTGTTGAGGGCATGGCCGGCCTCAAAAACGGCCACCTTCAGCTCCGCCCTGCGCTGCATCAGCTCATATGCCGCGAAAATACCGCCGGGGCCGGCGCCGATAATGATAACATCGTAGTTCATTCCATTTCCTCCCTATATGATAAAATGCAGTAAGGGGATATCCCTCAAAATGCAGCGATACACGGTTATAGTAGCATAAACCGGGGAAAAAGTAAATGGCCCTTGGGAAACCGGGCCTGGCGTTTGCGCGCCCCTGCGCCCTATCCCCGGGTTTGCAGCGGCAAGGCCACAATTTTGTAAATTCCCCGGTTTTTCTATCGACTTTTCCCCCGCTTCCGTGGTATAATACTAAAAATTGCCGGGAAAGGGGCGTTTTTATGAGCGAACAACTGAAAAAAGCGCCCTGCTGTATGGGCCTGCTTGCCCATGTGGACGCGGGAAAGACCACATTGTCCGAAGCCATGCTCTACCTGAGCGGCGCAAGGCGCACCCTGGGCCGGGTAGACCATGGGGATGCCTTTCTGGATACCCATTTTTTGGAGCGCCAGCGGGGCATTACCATCTTTTCCAAGCAGGCGCTGTTTTCCCTGCCCAGCCGGGAGGTTACCCTGGTGGATACCCCGGGCCACGCCGATTTTGGCAGCGAAGCGGAGCGGGTTATGCCCATTTTAGACTGCGCCGTGCTGGTCATCAGCAGCACCGACGGGGTGCAGGCCCATACCCTTACCCTTTGGGAGCTGCTAAAGCGCTACCGGGTGCCGGTTTTTCTGTTTATCAACAAGCGGGACCTGCCGGGCAAGCCCCGCAGCGAGCTTTTGCAGGAGCTGCGCGCCAAGCTCAGCCCCGCCTGCGTGGATTTTGGGGCTGGGGAAGATGAGGTCTTTGAGCAGGCCGCCATGTGCGACGAGGCGCTGCTGGAAAACTATCTGGAAAGCGGCCTGGTCACCCAGGCAAACCTGCGGGAGCTGATCGCCAGCCGCAAGCTGTTTCCCTGCTGCTTTGGCTCGGCGCTGAAGCTGGAGGGGGTGCAGGAGCTTTTGGCGCTGGTGGACAGCCTGGCCCCCATCCACGAATACGGCGGCGATTTCGCCGCCAAGGTGTATAAGATCTCCCGGGATGCCCAGGGCAACCGCCTTACCTGGCTGAAGGTGACCGGCGGCAGCCTGGCGGTGCGAAGCCCCTTGCGCTACCGGGATGCCGAGGGGGCGGAAAAGGAGGAAAAGCCGGTGCAGCTGCGGCTTTACTCCGCGGAAAAGTTTACCCCCGCCGATACGGTGCAGGCCGGGCAGCTTTGCGCCGTTACCGGCCTTTCTGCTACCTATGCCGGCCAGGGTCTGGGCGCCCAGGCCGCTGCCAGCCGGCCTGTTTTGGAGAGCGTAATGACCTACCGGCTGATCCTGCCCCCGAAGACCGACCCGGTGAGCGTGCTGCCCCGGCTGCGGCAGCTGGAGGAGGAAGACCCTCAGCTGCGCCTGGTGTGGATTGATCGCACCCGGCAGATCCATTTGCAGCTTATGGGCAAGGTGCAGCTGGAGGTGCTGAAAAACATCATCGCCCAGCGGTTTTCTCTGGAGGTCAGCTTCGATACCGGGCGCATCCATTATAAAGAGACCATCGCCGATACCGTAGAGGGCGTGGGCCATTTTGAGCCATTGCGGCACTATGCCGAGTGCCATCTGCTTTTGGAGCCTTTGGCCGCGGGCAGCGGCCTGGTGTTTGAGAGCCGCTGCTCTACGGATGTTCTGGACATCAACTACCAGCGCTTGATCCTTACCCACCTGGAAGAAAAGGTGCATCGGGGCGTGCTTACCGGCGCGCCCATTACGGATATGAAGATCACCCTGCTGGTTGGCCGGGCGCACCTGAAGCATACCGAGGGGGGCGATTTCCGCCAGGCTACCTACCGGGCGGTGCGCCAGGGCCTGATGCAGGCCAAAAGCGTCCTCTTGGAGCCTTGGTACAGCTTTTCCCTGACCCTCCCTGCCCCCCTGGTGGGCCGGGCCATTACAGACATCCGGGCTATGTCCGGGGATTTCGGCACGCCGGAAACCCTGGGAGAGATGGCCCGGCTTACGGGAACTGTGCCCGCCAGCGAAATCGGGGACTACGCCGCCGACCTGGCCGCCTATTCCCAGGGCCGGGGCGTGCTGCAGCTGCGGCTGAAGGGTTACTACCCCTGCCACGACCAGGAAAAGGTAGTCGCCCAAGCCGCCTACGACCCGGAGGCCGACCTGGACAACACGCCGGACTCCGTATTCTGCGCCCACGGCGCGGGCTTTACCGTAAAATGGGATCAGGTCAAGGACTATATGCACCTGGAAAGCGGCCTGAAGCCCAAGCCCCAGGTAATTACCCAAAACCTGGCCGCCGAGGAAAAGGCTCTGGAAGCCATTCTAAAGCGGGAGTTTGGTGAGCAGACCACCCGGCTTTACCGCCCGCCCCAAAACCGGGACGCCGGGGAAAAGCTGACCATAAAGCCGTTGAAGCAGCAATATCTCATCGTAGACGGCTACAACATCATCTTCGCCTGGGACGATCTGGCCCAGATCGCCAAGACCGACCTGGACACCGCCAGGGATCGGCTCATCGACCGGCTTTCCAGCTTCGCCGCCTTCAAAAAATGCCGGCTGGTGCTGGTGTTTGACGGCTATAACCGCCCCGGCAACCCCGGGGAAAAGACCGCCCAGCTGGGTATCAACGTAGTATTCACCCCCCAGGGGCAAACCGCCGACGGCTATATCGAAGAGCTGGTGGGGCGCATCGGCCCGAACTACGCCGTAAGGGTGGCTACCTCTGACGGCCTGATCCAGCTCTCCTCCCTGCGCAGCGGCGTTCTCCGGGTATCCGCCCGGGAGCTTCTGGCGGAGGTAACCGCCGCCCAGGAGGAAATGAAAGCCTACTACTAACCCAAAAGGGGCTGTCTTGAAATGCTAATGTAGGGCGGCCGCCTCTCCCTCTGGGAGAGGTGTCACCGCTTGCAGCGGTGACGGAGAGGGTTACATGCCGCCAATACCGCCGGGTTGCGAGATATAAGATATAAGATATCTTTTCTTAGATTGAAGAGTTAAGAGTGAAGAGTTGAGATAAAGAAATCTCCACTCTTCACTCTTCACTCTTCACTCTCCGCTGTTCAATCTTCGATCTTCCCGTCGCCGCCGAATTGTTGCCGTGCATGGTCAAACTGCAACGGGCTGTCGAGGACGCCAGCCCCTACAGCGCAGGATCCTACTGCCCCGGCGGGGGCAATGAATTGCGGTGTGGTTGCCACCGGCAACCATTGATTACAAGATTCGCTGCGCTCTGCATCACCCCCGCCCTACAAATGCACGGACAGCCGGATGCAAAAACCGGGCGGTTGCCCAAACCCACTAACAACAGAAAAGAGAGAGCAAATCGGGAAACCGAAATGTTCTCTCTTTTTTTCGCAAGTGATGCATTTGCTGGCGCAAAAGTGATGTTATTCTCTGCGTTCATAATGATGCTGCTCGCCATTTGCTCCGCAAATACAAGCTCGCAGTGATGTGATGTTTGCCCACTGTGCCGAAGGCACAACATCATTCACGCAGTGAACATCACTGACAAAGTCAACATCACTTGCCCGCAAGGGCAAACATCATTTAGCGTGATACTCCGTTAAGAGTATCACGCCAATCGGGAGGGCCTTCTTTTTACCCTTTGCCTTTGCGCAGCTGGGGCGCGTAGAGGATCAGCAGATACACCGCCAGAATGGGAACAACCAGGTACATATACCAGTAGCTATAAGGGATCACCCGGTAAAACGCCGCCAGCAGGGGGTTTTCCGGGGCGATGGAATACATATAGTTGGCCCAGATGCCCCGGCGGATCAGCGCCAGGTTGGCAAAATGCACCAGGGTATACGCCAGGGCAGAGATACCCAGGGTAGAGCCGATGCACCGCTCATCTTTTTTGACAAGCCCCAGCCGGAACAGCAAAATAGGGATGCCAAACTCCAGCACATGGGGGAAATAGTAAAACACAAAAACCCAGCTGCAAACCTGCGCCTCGGCTACCGCCCAGTTGGCTACCAGCGCCGCCAGCGCCCCCAGGCTCCATACCAGCAGCAGGTTACAAAGGGTCTTGTTCCGGCTCAGCACCGCCACGGGCAGCACCATGGCGTTCAGGGAGCATAGGTGCAGAGGCAGATAGTCCAGCGGCGCGCCCCAAGCCAGCAGGTTGAACACGATAGCGGCGATGCCCGCAAAGCTCAGCGCCCCCAAAACGGCGATCTGCACTTTTTGCGAAGCCCGGCGCAGCGCCAAATAAAGCCCCCAAAGCCCCAGGCCGCCCAGGGCCAGAGATAGTATATGCGCCGGTGTAAAGCTGCCCCAAACCATGGCCGCGCCCTCCTTTTTCCGAAATTAAAGCCATTATAGCGGATTTTTGTTAAATAGCAAGCAAAATTTTACCAAAAGGGGGAAAATGGGCAAAAGTCATAATTTCTCCTTTATTTTTGGAATTTTTTCCTATATAATAGGCTTATTCCAACAAAGGAGGCCCTGCCATGCAAAAGCACCAAAAGAAAACCGACCTGATCCACCGCATTCTTCACTGGCTGGAGTTTATTATCGCTATTCTCACGCTGATAGTGCTGATAGGCATGCTGGGCTACGAAGTGTACCGTATGTTTACCGTGCCCGGCTATTTTGACAGCGGCGTGAATACTTACCTGCACAATATCCTTACCATCGTAGTTGGCCTGGAGTTTGTCAGGATGCTGCTGGATATGACCCCCGCCAACACCTTGGAGGTGCTGATCGTGGCCATTTCCCGCCAGGTTATTTTGAGCCACGATAACCCCATGAGCAACCTGGCCTGCGTGGCCTGCATCGCAGGGCTGTTCGCCATCCGCCGCTTCCTCATCCCCAAAGCCCAGATGACCATAGAGCTGAGCGAGGTAGAAGAAACGGAAGAAGCGGGTCAGACCCAAGCCGCCCAAGTAAAATAATCCCCCCGGCGAGGTGCAGTTTTCCGCACCTCGCCTTTTCGCACCCATAAGCCGCAGATGCGGTAATTGCAAATTACAAATTACAAATTACAAATTAGGAATGAGGAATTTATACGCACCCATTCCAAAACCGTAGGGGCGATCTGCCTCTCCCTCTGGGAGAGGTGTCACCGCTTGCAGCGGTGACGGAGAGGGTTACATGCCGCCAGGTTGCTGCAAATTAGAAATTAGAAATTAGAAATGAGGAATTAAAATCCATCCGCGCAGCGGATACCGCAATTATTCATTATTCATCAGCAACGCGGCTTCATTATTCATCATTCATTCCTTACCGAAGCCGCCGAAGGGTTGCGGTGCAGGATCGTACCGCCAAGGGCTGTCGGGGACGCCAGCCCCTACAGCGCAGAATCGTACTGCCACGGGACGGGAAACCCGTCCCCTACGGTCAACGAATATCTGCCGCCAAAGACCGTAGGGCGGCTGCCTCTCCCCTTGGGAGAGGTGTCACCGCTTGCAGCGGTGTCGGAGAGGGTTACATGCCGACAGGTTGCGAGTTATAAGATACACGATATAAGATATATGATATCCCAAACCGACACTGTATCTT
>JAFSBW010000048.1 GCA_017437095.1 Oscillospiraceae bacterium | reverse complement strand
TTTGTTTTTCCACAGTTCTACACTCCCACGGCATCTTACAGCACTCCTTTTGTCTGTTTTTTGATGCCTTTATTGTACCATAAAACTGTGTACCATGTCTTTACACACCTGTGTACTATGTTACTACACTGTACAGCTTGCCCCCGCCGTGGAAGCCGGATTGTGCAACGCACCTATTCGGCGGCAGCAAGCGGCCGCCCTACGGAGAAGGAAAGAAAACAATCAATTTATAATTTAAAATTTGTAATTTGTAATTCCACCTTTTGGGCCGGGCGCAACATTTTCTTGACTATTGGACTTATGGCGCATATAATAGGCTATATATTGGCACAAAAGAGCGATTATGTGTCACATTCTTAGGCAAAGGCGGTGGGCTTTATGGCAGAATACAACGACATTTACGACAAAGACCGCTGCCTGACCGGCCGCCTGCACCGCAGAGGTACGGCCTGGGGCGAGGGAGAATACGGCCTGGTGGTGTGCGTTTGGGTACACGACGGCCGGGGCAACCTGCTGCTTACCCGCAGAGCCCCGCAGAAGAGCTTTGCAGGCACTTGGGAGAACTCCGGCGGCGCCGCCAAGGCGGGGGAGACCAGCCGCCAGGCCATCGCCAGGGAGCTGTACGAGGAAACGGGCATCCAAGCCAGGGAAGAAGAATTTGAATACATCGGCTCTGACCGGGACGGCAACACCTTCTACGATTTTTACTGCCTGAAAAACGCCACCCCTCTGTCCCAGATTCGGCTGCTCCCAGGGGAAACGGACGGGGCAAAGTGGGTAACCGTCCGCCAGGCGGAGCAAATGGTAGCCAGCCACCAGATCTGCCAGATCATCGGCAAGCAATTCCTGCGCCAAAAGCAGCAGATCCTCAAGCGGCAATCTGCACAATAATGGCAAAAATATCTTGTGGAGTATCACGAAACGGTTTTTCTTGATTTTTACCCAAAGCGCGGTGTATAATCAAAAAAAGCGTTTTTCAGCTGCTCCGGCGATGAACGCATGAATTGCCGGAGGCTCGGAAACGCTTTTTGTTATTTAAGGAGGAAATTGTTATGATCGAATTGATGGACCTGCCCGTAAGACACGGTGATGTGCCCCTGAGAGTGGCCCGCGGCCATTTTGCCACCAACCATAGCCATATCAACTACTATATTGATATTACTATGCAGAAGCGCCGCCTGAGCGAGGCCCAGCAGATGGCCAAGCAGATGGTTACCACATTTATCAACAATTCCCCCGTGGATACGATCCTCTGCCTGGACGGCATGGAAGTAGTTGGTACTTGCCTGGCCCAGGCGCTGACGGAGAGCGGCTTCCGCAACCTGAACGCCCACCAGACCATTTATGTAGTAGAGCCGGAATACAACTCCAACTCCCAGATCATCTTCCGGGATAATATCCAGCCCATGATCCGCAACAAGCATGTGCTGGTGCTGATGGCTTCCGTGACCACCGGCTTTACCGCCAACAAGAGCATCGAAGCCGTGGGCTACTACGGCGGCGAGGTAGTGGGCGTTGCGGCTCTGTACAGCGCGGTAAAGGACCTGAACGGGCTGCCCGTGCGCTCGGTATATAACCTTTCCGACCTGCCGGACTACGCCAGCTACGACTATAAGGACTGCCCCTACTGCAAGAGCGGCCGCCGCATTGACGCCATGGTCAACAGCTACGGCTATTCCTCTCTGTAAAATTTACGAAAATGCCCCCAGGCTGCTTTGATGTGCCCCCTGTCAAGTAGACAGTAGAAAAAATAAAATTAATTCTGCTATGTGTTCCCGCCCTGCTGCGCAGCAGGGCGGGAATTTTTATGCAACATAGGCATAATGAAATTCCATCGGTGTCATACAGCGCAGCCG
>JAFSBW010000047.1 GCA_017437095.1 Oscillospiraceae bacterium | reverse complement strand
TTCGGCTTCCGCTGCGGCTTCCTGGGACTGCTCCACATGGAGATCATCCAGGAGCGGCTGGAACGGGAATACAACCTGGATCTGATCACCACCGCTCCCAACGTTGTCTACCGGGTCACCAAGCTCAACGGCGAGACCATTATGGTGGATAACCCCCTGGATTACCCCGACCCCATGGAGATCGAGCTGGCGGAAGAGCCTTTTGTAAAGATCTCCCTCATCGCCCCCCAGGAATATGTGGGCAATATGATGGATCTGGCCCAGCAGCGCCGGGGCGAATTTAAGGACATGGTGTACCTGGATGCCAACCGGGTAGAGCTGCACTACGAAATGCCCCTGAACGAAATTATTTACGACTTTTTCGATGCCCTCAAATCCCGCACCCGGGGCTACGGCTCGCTGGACTATGAGCTCATCGGCTACCGCCCCAGCAAGCTGGTAAAGCTGGATATTCTGCTCAACGGCGACATTGTGGACGCCCTGAGCTTCATCCTCTTTGCGGACAATGCCTACCCCCGGGCCAGAAAGATCTGCGAAAAGCTGAAGGAAAACATTCCCCGGGCCCAGTTTGAGATCCCGGTGCAGGCAGCCATCGGCGGCAAGATCATCGCCCGGGAGACCATCAAGGCAGTGCGTAAGGACGTGCTTGCTAAATGCTACGGCGGCGATATTACCCGCAAGAAAAAGCTGCTGGAAAAGCAGAAGGAAGGCAAAAAGCGCATGCGCACCTTCGGCACCGTATCCGTACCCAGCGAAGCCTTCATGGCCGTCCTCAAACTGGACGAGGACTAAGGCTCTCCCGCTGCCGTCTGCCATCCCCGGGGCAATCTGAGATTTGAAAGTGAAGCGTTAAGCGTGAAGATTCGTCATCTTAACTCTTAAATCTCCAATCTTCAATCTCCCAGTCCCCCCAACGCCCTTTATCTTATATCTCATATCTCATATCTTCCAAAAGAGGTTGCTCTATGGCTTTATTTTCCAAGCTGGTCGACAAGACCCCTCTGGGCATCTATATCCATGTGCCCTTTTGCCGCAGCAAATGCCAATACTGCGATTTTTACTCCATAACCACCAAGGACGACCATGTGTACGCCCAGTTTACCGATGCCATCTGCCAGCATGTAAAGGAAGCCGGCGCTCTGGCTCCCACCTACCGGGTAGATACCATCTATTTCGGCGGCGGCACCCCCACCTTCTTCGGCGCTGAGGGTATGGCCATGATTTTGGCCGCCATCCGCCGCAGCTTCGATGTAGCCGGCGACGCGGAGATCACCTTTGAAGCCAACCCCGATTCCGTTACCGAAAAGCTGCTGCGCCGGCTGAAGGCGGAGGGCTTCAACCGGGTGAGCATGGGCGTGCAAAGCGATGACGATACGGTGCTTCGCCGCCTTGGCCGCCCCCATACCTACGCCCAGGCAGTGCTGGCCGCCCAGCGCATCCGCAAGGCGGGCCTGCGCAATGTTTCCATCGACCTGATGTACGGCCTTCCCGGCCAGACTCTGGAAGCCTGGCAGGATACGCTGCAGCATGTTTTGAGCATGAATCCGGACCATATCAGCTGCTACGGCCTAAAGGTGGAAGAGCGCACCCCCCTGTGGCACTATAAGGATACCTGCGGCATTCCCGACGACGAAACTCAGGCAGACATGTACCTGACGGCTGTAGAATTTTTGAAAGCCCGGGGCTACCGCCAGTATGAGATCTCCAACTTTGCCAAAAAGGGCCTGATCTCCCGGCACAATACCAAATACTGGATGGGCGGCGAATACCTGGGCTTCGGCCCGGACGCAAGCTCCGACTTTGGCGGCAAGCGGTTTACCTTTGTAAGGGATGTGCATGCCTATATTGAGGGCATCCGTACCGGCGGCAGCATCGTAGCCGATGTGCAGGAGATCCCGCCCCGGGAGCGGGCCGGCGAATACCTGATGACCCGCCTGCGCACCACCACCGGCATCAGCCAGGAGGAATACGAAAAGCAGTACCTGCTGCCCTTCGCTCCCCTGGAGGAAAACCTGGTAACCTGCGCCAACCACGGCCTCGCCCGCAAGACCCCTGCCGGCCGGTGGTTCCTTACCCCGGAGGGCATGCTGGTGTCCAACTCCATCATTTCCGACCTTTTGCTGATTCAGGATCAGTCCCAACCCCTTACCCGCCGACCGGTTTAAACAATACTAAGTTTGCCCTGCGGGCAAGTGAAGTTGCCTTGCGGCAGTGAAGTTACTTCGTAGTGAAGGAAAGCGCTGCAAGTGTTTTAGGGCAAACTTAACTTCACTTTGCGCAAAGCGCAAAACTTCACTGTAATGCATTACAA
This sequence comes from Oscillospiraceae bacterium, assembly GCA_017437095.1. GTDB lineage: Bacteria > Bacillota > Clostridia > Oscillospirales > Oscillospiraceae > Faecousia. The sequence continues at coordinate 26,185 of JAFSBW010000047.1, read as the reverse complement.
CTTCACTTCAAACCGTAGGTTTAAAACTTCACAAAACAGGTTCTATGTCAATAAAAAAGCAGCGGCTTGCCTGACAGCCGCTGCTTGGTTTTATTCTTTCATAGAAAATGCCTTAATTAAGTTGGTAATAACATCCGATGCAATTTCAAATTGCTCTGGGCTTAATTTTTTCAGCTGCAATGCAATGCTTTGCGCATCATTTTCCTGGGTAGATTCATAAAGTAACACATTCGCGCAAATATGGAGTATGTCACAGATCCGCAAAAGGGTAGTCAAGGATACGCCTACAACGCCCCTTTCAATGGAAGAAAGGCTTTTCGATCCAATTCCCAGTAATTCAGAAAATTGGTCTTGGGTAAAACCAGCCTTTTCCCGCTCCCGTTTGATGTTTGCGCCAACCAGAATATTTAAATCTTTCCTGCCATCCATGCCTGATCACCTCAGCTAACTGTATTACCATTAGTTTAGTCAATTTTATATTTGACATACACACATTGTTAGCGTTATAATTATCGCATTAGCAATGCGATAGTATGGATAGGGAGTGCATATTTATGGCTGGATCCACCGCAGCACAGATCATTGAACGCCTTGCCAACGCCAATGGAGTAGCGCCAGCAGAAATGCGGAAGCAAATTGGGCAGGCTCTCGTGAATATTGCCGCCGATACCACCCGGCCCCATAGCGATATGCTTAACCGCCTATTCCCAGGCGGCGGCCCAACGGTGGATGAATTGGTAGTTGCCCTGGAATATGAGCTGTACGAAGCTATGATGCCAACTTTGCCCGGTTGGGAATGGGACGGAGCGGGCTATCGGAACATTAAGCTCTTTCGGCGTAAACAATAGCCAAGGTAACCAAATCAAAAGCTTACGGCGGGAGCAAGCCCCCGCCGTTATTATTTACGCGAGTTGTTTACTGCCCATGTTATTGGGCAGGTTTTATTTTTTGTCAAAGAAAAGTTCGATGGCCAGCTTTTCCAGGGCCTTTTCGTCCAGGTGGAATTCGTAGAATTCATCGCCCAGCACATTTTCGCCCTCGGGGCTGAGAATGCGGCCCAGGGTATAATCGCCATAGTCGCTGGCCAGGCGGTTAAGCACCGTAGTAGAGCAGTCCGTTACGCTGTAGGCCTCTACCTGGGCCAGCAGCTGGGAAGCATACAGGGGGTCATCGCGCAGATTCTCCTTCAGCAGCGCCACGAAGCCGCGCATATACTCCTTATGCCGCTCCATACGGGACATATTCAGGCCCGTGCCTACGCCCTGGCGGCTGCGCAGGTAATGCACTGCCTGCTGGGAATTCAAATGCACCTTCTGGCCCATGACCAAAGTGGGGTCTACGGCGGAGAAATCGTCCCTTACGGTTACTTCCACCCCGCCCACAGCATCGTTCAAGATGGCGATGCCGTCCATATTCATGGAAAAATAATAGTCGATCTGGGCGCCCAAAAGCATATCGGAAACGGTGGTGCGGGTGTTTTCGCAGCTGTCCTCCAGGCCGCGGCCGTAGGTATGGCTCAGGGCCAGCTGGCCGTACAGCGTGCCGGCGGGCTTGCCCGTAAGGCCAAGCACCGGCATCTCCACCATGGAGTCACGGTTGAGCACCAGCAGATCGCAGGTTTGGGTCTTCTGGTCGAAGATCAACAGGGTTATCATATCCGCGCCGCCGGAGTTGTTGTAGGCAGCGCTCTCTACTACCGGGCCTTCTTCGTCGATGCCCAGCAGCATAACTACGGTAATATCCTGGCGGGGGTAGTACTCAGCGCCCTCATAAACCACCGTCTTGCCTGCCCCGGTCGCGACAGGTGCCCCCTTATTTTGCAAAACAGTGGACCCCAATATTTGAAGTCCACTGTAAAGCATTACGAAAATAAGGATCAGCGCAGCGGCCAGAAAGGCACCTTTGGTAAGTCCTCTTCTGCCCATATTTGTATCCTCTTTGTATAAATAGAGTAGGATTACTCCTTAGCTGCCTTCTTGCGGTATACCACAAACAGGGCAACGATAGCTACCAGGCTAACTGCCAGCAGGCCGCCATAGATAGCCAGGGTGTCCCGGTTGGCGTCGCCGGTCTGTGCGGGGGGAGTCTTAGCCTCTACTACGAATACGATGGGGCAAAGCTCATCCAGCTTAACGGTAACGGTGCCGTCGCCATTGTTCTCGCAGGCGCGGACTACCTTCCACTCGCCGTCTACATAGATCATAGCGTAAACCTCGTCGCCGGCCTTAACGCCCAGGTCAAACTTTACGCGCAGAGTGTTGTTGGGATCGCCCAGAAGCTTATTATGATCCTGGCAGATCAGGCTGATGTCGAACAGCTCGCGGATCTCCATGGTAGAGGGGTCCTTGCCTACCTTGTCATAGGGGATCTTCATAGAGCCGTCAACCAGCTTCTCATAAACATCCAGCAGGATCTCCTTGGCTTCGGGGGGGATGTTGTTGGTGCCGGCCTGGGCGGTAGCCACAGAGGTGATGATCAGGCAGGCGTCATGGGTGGTAATGTCATCTACGACGGTATCGCTGGGAATTTCCACGATGTCAGCGATCACATCGCCATCGGGAACGATCTCAGGCTCCTGCTTGTCGCCGATGCTGGGGACATAGTTGTCCGCTGCCATTACGCTGGCGCAAACACTGACGCAAAGAGCGATGACCAAAAGCAGACTCAGGATTTTTTTCATAATATCCATCTCCATTTTCCTAGATTTCACGGGCGTTCTACAGCCCTATTGCTTACTGAATAATACTTGCTGGCCCAGGCCGTCCAGCCGGGCGATGGCTTCTTCCCCCAAGGCGCTGCGGATCTTATCCAGGGCTTTTCCCAGCTGCGGGGGGCGGGAAGAAACATTGTGGCAATCCGACCCTAAAAGGTGGATCTGCTCCCGGCGCAGCAGCGCCAGGCTCTGGCGGGCGGCCAGGGGGGTAAGGAAGGCGGAAGCGTTCGCCTGGATCAGGCAGCCGAATTCCATCAGCTTTTCCGGGATGCCCCGGGTAGAAAATGTACCTAAATATCGGTCCACATGGGCCGCAACCGGCACAAGACCCTGATTGGCGGAAATATCGGCAAGCTCCTGATACATCCGCTGTGTCCATTGCGCAGCCGGCATCTCTATTAAAATATACCTTCCGCCGCCGATTGTCAACTGTTTTAACGCTTCGCAGCTGCCAATTCCCGGAAAATAATGCACCTCTGCCCCTGCAATGACCTCCGGCAGCCCGTTTTTGCCCGCCATAGCCTGCTGCAGCGTTTCCAACGCCTGGGCCCGGCGCTCCAGAAATTCTTCAAAGCGCTGGTGGCTGGGGTAAAAATGGGGGGTAGCTACGGTATGGGTAATGCCCTGGCTGGCTTGCATAGCCAGCATTTGCAGGGATTCCTCTACCGAAGCGCTGCCGTCATCGATGCCGGGTAGCACATGGCTGTGAAAATCAATGGCCATGGCCGTTGTCGGTAGGCTTCTTGCCGTCGGCATCGTTTACGAACCTGCCCCGGCGGGTATCGGCGTAGGCGCCTTCATACTTGCGGGCGTAGCCGTAGCTTCTGCTGTACTTATAGTACTTCTTGTAGCCGTAGCCGCCGCGGCCGTCGCTGGTGCAGTTGAATACCAGGCCCAGGATCTTGCTCTTGATGAACTCGAACTGGTCGATACAGCTGCTCAGGGCGGGAGTGGTACAGTAGTCCTGGCGGACCACCAAAAGCATGCCGTCGACCATGTTGGCAACTGCCAGCGCATCGGAAACCTCGCCAACGGGGGGCAGGTCCAGCACAACATAGTCGTAAGCGCCCTTCAGGGCTTCCAAAATCTGCTCCATGCGGCGGGAGCTGAGCAGCTCCACCGGGTTGGGAGGATTCTGGCCGGCGGCGATCACATGGAAGCTTTCCTCAGCGCCCCGGATGCCGCAGGACTGGATCAGATCCTGCAGTCTGGCCTGGCTGGTAAGGCAGCTGCTCAGGCCGGGGGTCTTGCGGATGCCCAGCTTGTCGGCCAGGGTGGGCCGGCGCATATCGCAGTCGAGCAGGATCACCCGCTTATTCAGCTGGGAAAGGGAGTAAGCCAGGTTTACAGAGGTAAGGCTCTTGCCTTCGCCTTCCATGGCGGAGGAAAGGCCGATCACCCGGCAGGTGCTTTCATCGGTAAAGCTGAACTGCAGCTTGGTACGCAGCAGCTTGTAGGCCTCGCTGGCGGCAAAGCCCATATCCTGGCCCAGCAGATTCTGCTTGCTGTCGGTAACCACGGAGGGGCCGCTGGAAGCTTTGTTCTTGCGGTCGCTGGCGTAGTACTTACCCTTGCCGGGGTTGGCCATATTGGGCACGGAGGCCAAAATGGGATACTCGGTAACGGAGAGGATATTGTCCTCATTGCGGATGGTAATATCCAGCAGGAGCTTCACCACCACATAGCCAACGCTGCCGATCAGGCCGATCAAGAAGCCCAGGATGGTGTTCTTGGGGATGCTGGGGCTGCTGGGGGAGGTAGCCTGCACCGGGTTTTCTACTACCTTGGCGGAAGTGCCCTCAATGACGCCGGCGATCTTCTTGGGAAGGATATGCACGATGGCATCGGTAAGGATCTGGGCCTCCTTGGGATCGTCGCTGGTTACGGTTACCCGGAAAATTTCCGTAGAGTTTACAGACGAAGCGGAGATCATGCCCCGCAGCTCTCCGGCGGTAATGCCTGTGCCGGCATAGTCGGCCACATCATTGAGGGTATCCCGGGATTTTAGAATAACAATGTAAGAATCTACCAGCTCTTTGGCGGCGCTGATATCGCCGGCGGTAATGCTAAAGGAAGCATCTCCCACAGAAAGGGAGCTGTTGTTCACATAGAACATAGCGGAAGACTGGTACTGGGGGGTAATAAAATACAGGGTAATAAAGAAAGCGATCGCCGCGCACAGCACGCTGGCTATCACGATCAACCACAGCTTATGCACCAGGGTATCCAGCAGCTGCTGCAGATCCAGCTCCTTATACTCCTGCTTTTTTGTTTTCTTATCAGCCATAGCTTTCCTCCGTACGGGCCCCAAAAGGGTACAACCCGCCTTTTATACATTCGAATAAATTTTACCACCCCCATGCCCCCTTGTCAAGGGGCATGGGGGTATTTGGTCTTGGATGGGGCGTATTTTTTTTGGTTAAGAAAGCTGATTTTCCACCAGCTCTACCTCGCCAACCTTGCCGATGCCGAAATACACGTTCAGAATATCCCGGGCGATATAAGCCATGGCAGAGCCGGAGCCTACCTGCTCGCCGTAGACCACCACGGCGATCTCAGGATCGTCCGCCGGAGCGTAGCAAACAAAGGCGCCGTTATCGCTCTTGCCCTTGATGCCCAGCTGGGCCGTACCGGTCTTGCCCGCTACCTTGATGGGGTAGTTGGAGAACACCTTGTAGCCCGTACCGCCGGATTCGGAGGTAACCATTACCATGCCCTGGGTATAGGCCAGGATGGCATCGTTGCAGATGTCAAAATGGCCCACGATGGAGGGCTGATTGTCCGCCACCAGCTGGCGGTAATCGGAAGATACCACCCGGTTTAAAAAGGTCGCCTCATAGCGGGTGCCCTGGTTGGCCAGGGTAGATACATATACGCAAAGCTGGATGGGGGTGAAGCGGTTTTCGCCCTGGCCGATGCCCGTAAGGATCTTATCGGCGGTGTACCAAACTGCGTCCATACCTTCCTGGAAATGGGCCTTGGTTTCGGGATTGGAGCGCCAGCCCTTGCCCTCGGGAAGCTCTACACCGGTAGGCTCGCCCAGGCCCAGGCCCTTGGCAGTCTCGTCGATCTTTTCGATGCTCATGCGGTCGGCCAGCTCATAGAAGAAGTAGTTGCAGGAAACCTTCAGCGCTTCCTTGGCTACCAGGCCCTCCGGGTTTGCGCCCTTGTGGGTAACCCGGTTGTTTTTAAAAAGCATACACTCGGCATCGAAGTTGCCGCTTTCGCCGGAGTATTTATCGAAAATGCCCTTATCCAGGATAGGGGTATCCATATTGATGATGCCGTTGTTCATGGCGGCGATGACCATGCACATCTTATAGGTAGAGCCGGGGGGCAGAGCCGCCATCAGCGCCCGGTTGTACAGGGGGTCGGTTTCGTCTTTTGAAAGCTCGGCAAAGTCCTCAAAGAATCTGGAGGGATTATAGGTAGGGTAGCTGGCGCACACCAGCACCCGCCCGGTCTTTACATCCATAACCACAACCGCGGCGCTCTTGGCGTCCCGGCCGTCGGCGGTGGGGTCAGGGTTGCCCTGCAGCTCCTTGATGCGGATCTCCATCTGCTCCTCTGCCATTTCCTGCATGGCAATGTCGATGGTCACTTCCACATTGTGGCCGGATTGGGGCTCGATGCGGTAGTGGCTCTCCACCAGGGTGCCGTCCGCCAGGTGGGTATCAATGCGCTCGCCGTCGATGCCGTGCAGATACTCCTCAAAGGCCAGCTCAAAGCCTGCCTGGCCAACCTCGGCATCCATCAGGTAGCCGTCGATGGTCTTGTAGTGTTCCCATTGGGCCGGGCTCATAGCGCCTACATAGCCCAAAATATGGGCGGCGTAGTCGGTATGGTATTCCCGCACGGTGGAGGCCTCCACCGCCAGGCCGGGGATGTTCAGCTCCAAAATGGCGGCTCTGGCTTCGTCGCTGGCGTCGGAAAGGAACACATAGTTTGCCATAGTTGTATAGTTACGCAGGGTCAGCTCAAAGCGCACGCCCAGCACCGCCCGGGCTTCTTCATCCGTCCATTCCTTGGGGATGAGGTAGCTTGAGCGCAGCTTTTCAATAAGCAGCGGGGCGGAAATATCCGAGTCCATATCCCCTCTGGCCTTCAAAAACACCTGGAAATTCTTCTGCCAGGTGGAGCTGGCTTCGTCCAGGGTGTAGGTAAAGGGGCGGGTCTTGGTCATGGGAAAATGCTCGTTGTATTCAATGCCCAGCTTTTCGCAAAGCTTCAAAAGGTCGTAGATATATTGGTTTGTACCCTCGGCGTTGGTAATGATATAGTGGTTGATCACAATATCGTAGCTGGCGCGGTTACCTACCAGCACATTGCCGTTACAGTCCAGAATGTCGCCCCGGGCGGCCTTTACACGGGTCTTGGTGGTAAAGGTGGTGGCGTTGTTGACCACGCCGCCGGTTTCGATAACCTGCTTATCGTACATTCTGGTAATATAAAAGCCCAGCACCAGCGCAAAGATCAGCAGCAGCGCTGTGGAGCGCAGTCTTTTTATTCCTTCCATGTTTCTCCTCCGATTTTCTCAATGGCAGCAGCAAAGGGGTAGATCAGCGGGGCTGCCGCCAGGGAAAGCAGAGCCTTCAGCCAGAAGGCGTTGATACGGCCCAGCAGCGTATTGCCGGTAAGATATTCTATGGCAAACACCGTCATCTCATAGCCGATCACCGCCACAGCCAGGCAGACAAATATCGTGCCCATGCTCCGGGCCAGATAGCCCTGGCGGAACATGGTGATCACCATGGCCATAACCGTGATCACCGGCAGCACATAGTAGCCCGGCGCGGAGCCGGAGGCCACAAAGAACAGCGCCGCCAGCACGCAGAAGATGCTGCTTTTCTGGGCGCCCTCCAGCAGGCAAACCAGCATAATGCAGCAAGGCACCAGGTCGGTAGTAGCGCCCAGAATGCTCACTCTGCTCATAAGCACATCCTGCAGCAGGGAAAGCACCAGCAGCAGCAAGCTGTATAAGCTCCATTTCAGCAGCTTTTGGCGCTGCTTTTTGGTAGGCAGCAGGCGGCTGAAAAAGGAGCTGCCGGATCTGTCCGGGCGGAATTCAAATTTGCTTCTTGCCATAAAGCCCATCCTCTGGGTTATTCACCCACATTGTAATCGGTAATGATAAATACCTGCTTGATGGTATCAATGTCTGCCGCAGGCTCCAGCACCGCGAACTTGGCAACACCGGTGTTGGAAAAGTCCGCGTCGATGATGTAGCCCAGGAGCAGCTCTCTGGGGTACATGGTAGAGCCGGTGGTCACCACCTGGTCGTTATTGCGGATAACGGAATCGCTGGGCAGATACTCCATGCGCAGCAAGCCCTGCTGGCCGGAGCTGTAGCCGCCCTTGACCATGCCGTTGTAGTCAGAGCCGGCGATGGTTGCGGCGATCTCCAGGGAGGAGTCCAAAACGGTTTTTACCACCGCGTAGTTAGGCCCTGCCTCGATCACCAGGCCTACAACCGCCCCATGCTCGTCAATGGCGCACATGCCAACCTCAATGCCGGCGTTCTGCCCCCGGTTGATGGTAAGGGTGCTGGTAAATTCGTCGCTGGGCCGGGCGATGACATAGCCATCCACCCAAACATAGTCCTCATGGTCCTTTTGCAGGTTCAGCAGATCCCGCAGGCGCTGGTTTTCCTGGGTAGCGGAGTTGAGCTTGCGGGTGCTGTCCTCCATTTGGGCGATCTGAGCCTTGAGCTGCTCATTTTCCGCCTGAAGCGCCTCGTATTTAAACATATAGCTATAGTAGCGCTCGGCCTGGTCGGTGATCTTGCCCATGCCGGTACGCAGGGGGGTAAGCACGCTCTTTACCAGCATGCCCGGCAGATCGATGCCGAAAAGGTTTCCGGATACCGTCAGCAAAACCGCCAGCAGCACCGCCACCACCATAACCACCCTGACCCGGGAGGTAAAAAAGTGCTTCATTTACATATCCTCCATGATCTTTTGCAGATCCTGGCTCAGCCGGCAAACCGGCAAGCCCATTACATTATAATAATCGCCCACCAGATGCTCTACAAAGGGGGCGGCAAAGCCCTGGATGCCGTAAGCCCCGGCCTTGTCCATAGGCTCGCCGGTGGCTACATAGTCTTCGATCTCCTGCTGCGACAGTTGCCGGAAGTGAATATCCGTAACTGTGGTAGAGGTAATGGCCCGGTTTCCCCGCCGAAGGGTCATGCCCGTCATTACCTGGTGATCCCGGCCGGAAAGCAGGCTAAGCATGGCCTTGGCCTGGGCTTCGTCCTTGGGCTTTCCCAGCACGGCGCCGTCGCATACTACGATGGTATCGGCAGCGATGACGATATCCCCGCTTTCCCGCTCCACCGCGGCGGCCTTTTCATAGCTCAGCCGGGCCACTTCATCGTAAGCGGCCTTGGCCGGGTCCATAGTTTCGTCAATATCTGCTGCTCTTACCGTAAACGGCACACGCAGCAGCCCCAAAAGCTCCCGCCGTCTGGGGGATTGGGATGCTAAAATGATCTGCATAGAAAAATTTCCTTTGCGTTTAGTCCAGCCCACGCAGGTAAAGCCCGCGGGTGCAGCCGCCGGGGTCGAAGGGCTCAGGCTCTATATAGTCGGCCAGCACCTGGTCTACCTCCCGGGGGTTTTCTGTGGTAAAGGTCAGCCGCAGAGCCCAAAGGCCCAGGCGGCTCAGCTCCTCCTGCCGGTCCAGCAGGCTGAGCTTTTTGCCGTTGAGCAAATGGGTGCGGCAAGTGCCGCAATCCTTCATAACCGGGAACTCCGCCCCGGTTTTATCCACCAGCTTGAAAATGCCCTGGTTGCAGGTGCATTCGCCGGTGCGGCCCTTGATGAGGCAGTTTTCCGTAACCATCAGGCTCATGCGCCCGTAGGCCATCAGCTCGCAGGGCACGCCCTTGCTCACATCCCTGATCTGGGGCAGGGTCATCTCCGGGCTGAGCAGCACGCTGGCCATCTCCAGATCCCGGGCAATGTTTACGGCAGCGGAGCTGTAGATATTCAGCCCCATATCTCCCCGGGCGACCATGCCGCATTCCCGCACCGGGATCAGCAGCCCCAGATTGCCTACCAGGGCTTGGGTAATGCCCAGCTTGCGCAGGGCCTTGAGGGTATTTTTCAGCTCCGGCAGCTCGCCGTCGTGGACGATCCGGGGCAAAACCACGCACACATTCACCTGGCTGCGCAGCTCCAGCGCCCAGGCCAGATCCTGGGCCAAAAGGTTCACCGGCACATACAGCACGCTGGGATTCATGCGCAGCAGCTGCCCGGTAACCTGCTCCCGCTGGGCTACCTGCACCGTAAGCTCCGGCGCTTGGGGGTTGCCCGGATACATGGGGGTTTTGGCAGGCTTATACAGCTGGGGCGTTTCCCGGCGGGCCCGCAGGGCGGTAAGCTGATTCAGGCATTCCCGGCGCAGGGCGTTGATGGACGCGGCGCTGAGGATCAGCCCCGGCTCAATGGCGCACGCCACCTCTACGCAGCGGTAAGGCGTGCCGCCGGTCTTCATCAGCCGGGCGGAAAGGCTCTGCTCGTCCAGGGGGGTGTGCATGGCGTACTGGGGCTGAGGGCCGTAGGCAGTGCAAACATTGCCCAGGGCGTCGGTTACCGTTAAAGAGCTGCCGGCGGCAGCTACCACCGCCTGGAAGCGGATAGGCACCAGCCCGTTTTCCACGGCCTCGTAGCTTTGCTGGGCCCGCTTGAGCCAGGCTTCGTCTTCCTTGGTCTCCCGGCGGGTGCCAAACATATTCTGGCCCAGCTTGCCGGTATAGTAGCCGTCGGTAAAGCCCTGGCGGTTGAAGGCGGTATACAGCTCCTTGAGCATTTCCTGGGTAACTTCTTTCCCATCCAGGGCTTGGCGGTAGATATTGGTAACGGTGGCCACATATTCCGGCCGCTTCATGCGCCCCTCCAGCTTCAAAGAAGCTACGCCCACAGCGGAAAGCTCCTGCAGATGCTTTATCAGGCAGTTATCCTTCAAAGAAAGGGGGTAGCGGTTTTCCCACCGGCCATAGCCGTAGCTCTGGCGGCAGGGCTGGGCGCAGCGCCCACGGTTGCCGCTGCGGCCGCCGATGGCGCTGGAAAGGTAGCACTGGCCGGAGTAGCACATACACAGAGCGCCGTGGCCGAAAACCTCAATCTCAATGGGAGAATTTTTGCAGATGTAGGCGATCTCCTCCCGGTTCAGCTCCCGGCTGAGCACCACCCGGCTCATGCCCCAGGCAGCGCACAGCTGCACCCCGGGCAGGGAGTGAATGGTCATCTGGGTAGAGCCGTGGAGGGGGATATGGGGAGCGATCTCCTTGCAGAAGCGGATCACGCCCAGATCCTGCACGATAAACGCATCCACCCCCGCCAGAGCAGCCTGGCGGATCAGCTCGCAAAGCTCCCCGGTCTCCTTGTCGGATACCAGGGTATTAAGGGTAAGGTGTACCGCCACGCCCCGCACATGGCAGTAGCGCACAGCCTCCTGGAGGCTCTGGGCGGAAAAGTTTTTGGCGCCCTGGCGGGCATTGAACATGCCGCTGCCAAGGTATACCGCGTTGGCGCCGTTCTGCACAGCAGCCTGCAGCGCTTCCATAGACCCCGCCGGGGCTAACAATTCGATCATAGTGTATTTCTCCATCTCCCCCCGAAAACACCGGGGAGTTGTTTAAGGTATGAGATTGTAGATTGGAGAGTTAAGAGTGAAGATAAATCTCAACTCTTCACTCTTCAATCTTCAATCTGCGATACCGAAAGATTCCTCTTATCTTCTCAGCCGCTCCCATTGTAGGGACCGGCGTCCTCGACGGTCCTTCCCCGCCGCAATGCCTAACGACAAAAAGATATAAGATAGTATATAAGATTTGAGATTGTAGAGTAGAGAGTGAAGATATCCTTATCTCAACTCTTCACTCTTCAATCTTCAATCTGCGATACCGAAATATATCTTTTCTCTTCCTTCCCCGCTCAGTACATACTTATACTTAGTATACACTATAACACAAAACGCCCGGCAGTTCTAGCCTGCCGGGCGCTTTTTTTGAAAAATTCACAGATAATTTACCTCCCAGAGGCTTTTTTGATGCCTTTGGGCCGGTTTTTTCAGCTTTGGCGCTGCTTGTTCAGCTTATCGGCCTTGTTAAACAGCACATAGCCGATGGCAAACAGGATCACCAGCGTGCCAACTGCCATGCCGGTGTTCTTGATCTGCACAAAGCCCAGATCCAGCACATAGCCGTGGAGCATCTGGGTAACCGCCGCTACCATAGTAGTGCCGATAAAGGAAGCGCCCTTGCCGCAAATGTCCATCAGGCCGTAGTATTCGCCGCTGCGCTCGGCGGGGATGATCTTGCCCAGGTAGCTGCGGCTCATAGCCTGGATGCCGCCCTGGAACATGCCCACCATAACCGCCAGCACCCAGAACTGCCACAGGGTAGCCAGGAAGATGGCAAACACGGTAATAAAGGTATACGCGCCGATGCACACTTTGATCAGCAGGCCCGTATCGTACTTGCTGGCCAGGCGGCCAAACAAAATGGAGAAGGGGAAGGCTACGATCTGGGTAACCAGCAGCGCCAGCAGCAAGCCGGTGGAGTCCAGCCCCAGAGCAGAGCCGTAGGCGGTAGCCATGTCGATGATGGTATATACGCCGTCGATAAAGAAGAAGAACGCTACCAGGTACAGGAAAATGTGCTTTTCCTTTTTGGCATCCTTCAGCGTCTGCCACAGCTGGCGGAAGCCCGAGAGGATGCTCTTGTCGCCGCCTTCATGGAAAGCGGTCTGCTTATATTTTCTGCTCAGGGGCAGGCTGCAAACCAGCCACCAAACCGCGGTAAGGATAAAGGCGATGACCATAGCCGTGCCCTGGGTGATTCCGATGGCCTCGTAAAACAGCACGATTACCAGGCAGGCGATAAAGGGGATAATAGAGCCGATGTAGCCCAGGGCATAGCCCAGGGAGGATACCATGTCCATGCGCTTTTCCGTGGTGATCTCAGGGAGCATGGAATCGTAGAAGACCAGGCTGCCGGAAAAACCTACCTTGGAGATCACATACACGATCAAAAAGCCCAGCCAGCCGGCGGGAGCGCCCAGCGCGGCGCAGCCCAGGCAGCCCAAAAGCATGAACGCCAGGAAAAGGGGCTTTTTCAGCTTGCCCCGGTCCGCCATAGCGCCGCAGATGGGAGCCATGATGGCAACCAGGATGGTGGAAATAGAGCCGGCGTATCCCCAATAGGCCAGCTGATTGGTTTCCGATACCCCGGCGGCATCCGTCAGGCTGCCAAAATAGATGGGAAACAGCGCCGTAGCCAGCAGGATGAAGGCGGAGTTGCCGATGTCGTACAGCACCCAGTATTTTTCCAGGGCTGTCAGCTTAAACTTCTCTTTCATATTCACTTTTCTTCTCTCTTTCTTTTCCAAACAGGAATATCTTTATTCTACAGGAAAATCGGTCATTTGCCTAGCCCCAAATTTAGGTTTTTGGGATCGTTACCGTAAAAACGATCTCCTTTTCCGTTTCCCGCCGCTGGGATACGGCGCATAGGCCGCTTTGCTGGATCTTCGCCAAATTGCCCTCCAGGGTTTTCAGCAGCTGGCCCAGCTTGATTCTCTGCGGCTTTTCCGGCTGCCCCTGCAAAAGCTTTTCTATATAAGCTTCCGTTTGGGCCACATTCAGCCCCCTTGCCGCGATCACTTCGATGGCGGCAAGCTTCTGCTCCTCGCCGGGCAGCTTCAGCAGCGCCCGGGCGTGGCGCTCCGTAAGCCCATAGCGGCGCAAAAGCTCCAAAACCGGAAAGCTGTGGCGCAGCAGCCGCAGCTTGTTGGCCACATTGCTCTGGCTCAGCCCCACCACCCGGGCGGCCTGCTCCTGGCTCAGGCAGAAATTGCTCATCAGGCTGGAAAGCCCCTTGGCCTGCTCGATATAATCCAGATCCTGCCGCTGCAGGTTTTCGATGAGGGCGGCCATGGCGCTCTGGCTCTGATCCATAGTCATAACGATGCAGGGGATCTCCGTAAGCCCCGCCCTTATACCCGCCCGCAGCCGCCGCTCCCCGGCGATCAGCTCATACTGGTTGCCCACACGGCGCACGGAAAGCGGCTGCAAAATGCCATGCTCCCGGATGCTCAGGCTCAGCTCCTCCAACGCCTCCTGGGAAAATTCCTGCCTGGGCTGGTTGGGATTTGGCCGGATGGCCTTGGCCGGCAAAAACACCACCCGCCCGGTTTCCATATAGGTTTTCAGCTTTTGGCATTGCATGGCGTGTCCCCCTAAAGTATAGTGGCTCCATTGTATCCCCTCCCCCGGCAAAAAACCCACGAAACTTTACCCAAACCAAGCGCCCCTTCCCCCCTGGATTCAGCTATATTCCCCAAAGTTTATGCAGTTTTGCCAAAAAAGGAAAATGGGTATTGTAATTTCTGCCGGGGTGGTGTATGATAATTGCGTTCAGAGTAGGAACTTTCGCGTAAAGTGCCGCCAAAATGGGGAGTTGTCTGGCGGACGAAGGGCCTTTGGCCCGCGGTGGAAGCTCCGCACCCGCTGCCCATAATGAGGATACCCTCCTTATGATAAGCGATACTCAGTCGGGCTTTTCGGCTGCGCCGTCGCACGCTGAAGCGCCCTTCGGGTGGTCAAGCATATTCTCCCCAGCGGTATTTTACCGCCGGGGTTTTTTTATTGCCCGCCCGCTTAAAAAAGGAGGAAAAAATATGAGAAATCAAAAATCCAACGCCCTCTACCCCCACCCTTTCAGCAAGGCCTACTGGCGCGATGCCGTAAGCGAGCTGAAGGATACCAAAATGCTGGTAGTAGCCGCCCTGATGATCGCCCTGCGGGTGGCCATGAAGGGCCTGGCCATTCCTCTGGCCCCCAGCCTGAAGATCAACACCGCCTTCTTTGTAAACGCCCTGGGCGCTATGATCTTTGGCCCGGTGGTGGCGGGCCTTTCCGCCGCGGTGAGCGATGTTCTGGGCTTTATCATGTGGCCTCAGGACGGCTTCTATTTCCCGCCCTTTATGCTTACGGAGATCGCCGGCAGTATGATCTTCGCCATGTTCCTGTACCGGGCCAAGGTGACCCCCACCCGGGTAATGCTCAGCCGGTTTTGCATCTGCTTCTTTGTAAATGTTCTGCTGCAGACCCCCATTATGATCTGGTACTACTCTATCTACCTGCCCGGCAAGAGCTATATGCTTACCGTTCCTGGCATCGTGAAGAATCTGTTCATGTTCCCCATCGAGTCGGTGGTGCTTACTCTGTTTTTGTCGGTAATGCTGCCCATTACCAACCGGCTGAAGCTTACCTACAGCATCGGCAGCTCCAAAAAGCGGATGAAGTTTACCAAAAAGCAGATCGTCCTGCTGGTAGCGCTGGTGATCGTGGGCTGCGTAAGCGTATACAGCTACCTTACCTACCACTATGACACCACTTCCCTCTCCGCTTCCTACTCCGCTACCGAGCGGGTGGAGAAAAACAAGCTGATGCAGCACCTTTTGGTGGAGCAAAGCGACGAATATGACGATGTTGCTACCGTTACCGTAGTAGAAGCCGCCAAAAAGCCCTTCCTCAGCGGCAAAACCACCTATACCGCCGCGGTATATACGGTAAACACCGAGCTGACCGCCGAGGACGAGACCACCGTATGGGGCTACTCCAAATCCAAGGCCAAAAAGGATACCCGCCTTACCCGCGCCGCTACTGCTACCATCGTGGTAGACAGCGAAGGCAATGTGCTGAGCTTCGTCCTGGATCCCGCCCAATAAGACTCCAAAGCCTCCCGTTGCCGGGAGGCTTTCTTGTATTTGACTTTGCCATGCTCCGGCGGTATAATAAAGCCAAACCAATGAAAGGAGCTGCCCCTATGCACATTCATCACGACCATGTAGCTTCCGGCGAGCACAGCCACGACCATATCCACACCCATTCTCACCAGCATACCCACGGCGGCGTGACCCATTCTCACCCCCATGCCCATGCCCATGAGCATGCGCATACCCACCCCCATGACCATGACGCCCTCCACGGCGAAAACACCCCCCATGACCACAGCCACGATTGCGACGGCGGCTGCGCAAGCTGCGGCGGCAGCTGCGCCCATACCCCCATGGAGGAGCTGACCGCCCTGATGCAGTATATGGTAAACCACAACGCCGCCCACGCCCGGGAGCTGGAGGCCCTGGCCGCCCAGCTGGAGCAAATCGGCAACAAAACTGCCTATGAGCAGGTCATGGCCGCGGTTTCCGATTTTGAAAAGGGCAATATGCGCCTGAGCGTAGTGCTGGCCAGCCTGAAATAAGGAGAGTAGCTATGTGCCTTTCTACTGTATACAAAAACACCATGGAGCCAGAAAGCATCCTTATGCGCAATGTAATGCGCATCGATTGCAAGGGCGGCTGCGTGATCCTTACCGACCTGATGGAGCGCCAGGTAACCATAGAAGGCAGCCTGCAAATGGCCAACCTGGTAGACGGCTTCGTCATTGTAAAAACCGGCGAGTAACCCCCACCGTAGGGGCGGCCTTCGCTTTGCCCGCCAATGCGTGTAGGGACACCCCTCCCGGGGTGTCCGCAGCCTGGCGATTTCCTCCGCACCTATTCGGACACCCCAGGAGGGGTGTCCCTACGGTTGCTAACCGAATATTGCGCAATCAAAAAAATCCCTGCCGGAAAACGGCAGGGATTTTTGCGTTATTCGGTGGCAGGCGGCGTATACAGCCCGTTTATTTCCAGGAAGTAGTTTACTACGCCCTGGGCAAGGGCCTGGGCCTTTCGCTCCATAATATCCTTGGGCAGCATATTGTCCATATCCTTGGTGTTGGACATATAGCCGTTTTCCGAAAGGATCACCGGGCAGACCGTCTGGCGGGATACATAGTAGTAAAACCAGAAGGTCTTATTGTAGTTATAAATGCCGGTTTCCCTGGTGGTAAGCACCGTATGCTCCGTAGCCCGCTGGGTCCAGGGGTAGTAGAAGCCGGCATCGTAGCCGTTGAGGCTGGGGTCGGTGTTGGAGTTGTGGTGGATGGCCAGGCAGTAGTCCGGGGCTACCTGCTTCAAAAACTGGATGCGCTCCCGCTGGGTAAGGGTCTCGGTGCCGGTGGTGCGGTTCATAATGACGGTAGCGCCGGTCTTTTCCAGCTCTTTCTTTACCGCCTCGCCCAGCAGCAGGTTTCGCTCCTTTTCCGTCCAGCCGATGCCGCTGCTGTCCCGGCCCGCCGCGCCGATGTCCTCGCCGCCGTGGCCGATATCCAGCATGATGGTAACGCCCGTCAGGTCCGCGCCGTATTCATTGTCCGCCTTGGTAACGGCAACGGGATTCAAAAACTGGAATACCAGCTGGTCGTCTTCATTGTAGTAAGCATCCCAGCCGTAAAGGCCGCCCTCCTGCTTCAGCCAAAGCCGAAGGGTCATATCGCTCTTGTTCCGGATGATCTCCGCGGACTTAAAGAGGGGATGGTCTTCCCCAATGTCAATGGCGCCCTCGATACGGTCGGCATAGCAGAAGGTAATGTCCACATACCTGGCATCGAATTTTTCTACATAGTATTTCCGCTTGGAAACATCCTCATATTCCTGCTCTTCAAAATCGAAATAGAAGGGGGCTTTCCAAAGGCAATCCAGAGTCAGATAGGTGTGATGGCCCTCTACATAGAAATCCGCCAGGCCGATCTCGTTGTGATCCGGCAGCGTGCCGTAGTAGCAGTCGATCACCTTGGAATAATTGGGGTTGGGGGTGTTTTTAATGCCGCTGTATACCCGCACGCCGCAGCGCAGCAGCCGGTACTTTACCTCGGGATTCTGCTCGTTGATAATAATGCCCTCGCTGCCGTAGTCCACCGTACCCTTGGGCAAGTAGTTGTTGGTGGGGTCAGAGCGGTCGTGGCTGCCCTTGCCGTTGAGGGTCTCTACGGAAATGTCCGTGATCTCCACGATATAACCCGAGCCTACATTCCAGTAGCCCTCCGGGGTAGCATCCTTGTCGGAAAGCACATTCTTTACCAGGGCAGAGCAGATAATATCCTCGCTCTGGTAGGTTTCCGTAATGCCGTCGCAGGTAACGGTATAGGTCACCTTGCCCAGGTTTTTCTCCGAATTGGGCACGGGCATGCCCACCGCACCCACATACAGCACAAAGCCATCCATAGTGCCGCTGCCCAGCTGGTCCACCGTCTTGCGCATGGTAACCTGCTTGCCCTGGAACTCCACCGTCAGGGTGGCGTTTTCCTTGACCATGACCCGGAAGGAGAGGGTCTGGTTGGCATGGTAATTGGTCTTGGTGCTGGGGGTAAAGGACTGCATGGCGTAGCGGCGCTCAATGTTATAGGTAAAGCTTTCCTGGCCGCAGCTTAAGGTAACGCTCTGCTTGCCCATTTGCAGGGGCACCTGGCAGGCAAAGCTGCCGTCACTTTCCGGGAACATCGTACCCAGACCCTCTACGGTTATGGGTGTAGCAGGGTCGGCCACGCCGGAAAGGGTGATGGAATCCTGCCATACCAGAATATCCTCCTCCGGGCTCAGATCCAGGCGAAGCTGGATCGGCGGCGTGGTAGGCGCGGGGGTGGTAGGCGGGGGCGTAGTTTCCTCCGGGGTAGTAACCGCCGGGGGCGTAGTGCCGCCGGGATCGCTCAGCGTAGTGGTAGGCGCCTGGGTGGTAGTAACCGCGGGAGTGGTGGCCACCGGCGGGTTTTTCTGCTTGCTCCCCAGCAGGATCACCGCTCCCAGCAGGCCCACCAATACCAGAGCCAGCAGGCATATGATAACTGACAGCAAATGCTTATTGCTTTTCATGTTTGTTTCTCCTTTATTCGGCGGCTGGGCGCAGGCCGTTGATCTCCAGAAAATAGTTGGCAACGCCCTGGGCCAGAGCCTTAGCCTCCGCCTCCTGGGCGGACTGATCCAGAATGATCTGCAAGTCTTTTCGGTTGGACAAATAGCCGTTTTCCGTAAGCACGATGGGGCAGGTAGTCTGCCGGGCGAAGTAATACAGGTAAAACCGCAGCTCCGCCGTGCGGAAAACCGCCGCCTGCTTCATGGTTTGAACCGTAAGCTCCGCAGGGTGCTGGGAAAAGGTTGTAAAAAAGCAGGTCTCATGCCCCCGGGCGTTGGGGCGCACGCTGGAATTGTGGTGGATGCTCAGGCAGTAGTCCGGCGCCAGCTGCTGCAGCAGCAGCATGCGCTCGGTATGAGTGATCTGCATTTCGTTATCGGTGCGGTTTAAGATCACCGTAGCCCCGGTTTTTTCCAGCTCCGCCTTTACAAGCAGGGCAAGCTCCAGGTTCAGCTCCCCTTCCGGGTAGGTCTTTCCCCCCTCGGTGTGGCCGGCAGCGCCCATGTCAAAGCCGCCGTGGCCCACATCCAGCAGCACCGTAACCCCGGTAAGATCCGCGCCGTATTCGTTATCCCCCCGGCTGATAACCGCCGGGTTTAAAAACCGGAATACCAGCTGGTCGTCTTCGTTGTAGTAGGCATCCCAGCCGTAGAAGCCGCCCTCTTTCTTCAGCCAAAGCCGCAGGGTCATATCCGCTTCATTGCGGATAATTTCCGCGCTTTTAAACAGGGGGTGGTCTTCCCCGATCTCAACAGCGCCCTCGATGCGGTCGGCATAGCAGAAGGTAATGTCTATGTACCGGGCGTCGAATTTTTCCACATAATACTGCCGGGATTTTTCCTTGCGGTATTCCTGGGGCTCAAATTCAAAATAAAAGGGTGCTTTCCAAAGGCAATCCAGGGTAAGGTAGCAATGGTGGCCCTGGGTAGCCAGGCCGGCAACGGCAATTTCGTTGTGATCCGGCAGCGTGCCGTAGTAGCAGTCCACGCAGTCGATCATCCGGCTGGCGGCATCGTTTTTGGTCTGGGCGTATACCCGCACGCCACAGCGCAGCGCCCAATAGGTGCGCCCCGCTTCCCGGTTGCGGATCAGCTGAGGGTCTGCATAGTCCACCGTTCCGGCGGGCAGATAGTTGTTGGTGGGCTTGGAAAGGTCGTTATTATCCCGGCCGTTAAAGGTTTCTACGGTTTTGCCGGTAAGCTCTACAATAAACCCGGAGCCTACATCCCAGTAGCCCTCCGGGGTAACGGAAGGATCGCTTTCCAGCACCGCCGGAGTAGCCTGGCAAATAATAGGGGCGCTTTCATAGGTTTCTGTAACGCCGCCGCAGCTCACCCGGTAGCTTACCCTGCCCAGCTCCAGGGGCTGGGTGTGGCCGCTGGGCAGGTCTACCTGGCCGGTATAGAGCAAAAAGCCCTCCCAAGCCCCGCTGCCCAGCTGGTTGGTAGCTTCCGCCATAGGGATCTGCTCCCCCCGGAAGCTAACCTCCACCTGGCTTCCCCGCCGGGCCATTACCTGCACAAAAAGGGTCTGCCCAGCGTGGTAATCCCCCTTGCTTTCCGGGGAAAAGCTTTGCACAGCGTAGCGCCGCTGCACTTCAAAGAGATATTGCTCCCCCTTGTATTCCAGCGCCAGGGTCTGGCTGCCAAGCTCCAGGGGCGCGGCGTAGGAAAAGCTGCCGTCGGCGGCGATCTCCACAGCTTCGCCGTTTACCGTAAGGCTGTTGCGCGGATCTGCCCGGCCGGAAAGCAAAAAGATTTCTTCCCACACGGTGAAACAGCCGGGAGCTTGCTCCAAAGCAAAGGGAAGCTCCGGCGGCTGGGTAGGCGCGGGGGTAGTAACGGCAGGAGTGGTCGCCTGGGTGGGCTGGGGCGCGTTTTCCTGGGCGCAGCCTGCCAGAAGCATCACCCACGCCGCCAGCAGCAGCGCCATCGCCTTGTTCCTCACAGCTTTCGCCCCCTTTCTACCCAATTTTCCATATTGTAGCATAATTCCCCTTTTTTTGCAATTTTTTCACCGGCAGGAAATTCACAAATTCTTCTATTCTTTTTTGGCAAAGTGTGGTATAATGATAAAAATATACCCCAAAGGAGACCAGTATGGGACTTTTTACTAAAATATTCGGCACTCGCTCCCAGCGGGAGCTAAAGCATATTCAGCCCATTGCCGACAAGGTGCTTGCCCTGGAAGATAGCTACAGCGCCCTTTCCGATGAGGCTCTGAAAGCCAAGACCCAGGAATTCAAGGACCGCTACGCCCAGGGCGAAAGCCTGGACGAGCTGCTGCCCGAGGCCTTTGCCGCCGTGCGGGAGGCTGCCTGGCGTGTGCTGGGCATGAAGCCCTACCCGGTGCAGGTCATCGGCGGCATCGTGCTGCACCAGGGGCGCATTGCCGAAATGAAGACCGGCGAAGGCAAGACCCTGGTAGCCATCCTCCCCTGCTACCTCAATGCCCTTACGGGCCGGGGCGTGCATATCGTTACGGTCAACGATTATCTTGCCACACGCGACAGCCAGTGGATGGGCAAGGTATACCGCTTTATGGGCCTTACGGTGGGCCTGATCGTTCCCGGCATGACCGGCCCGGAGCGCCGGGCCGCCTACGCCGCGGACATTACCTACTGCACCAACAACGAGCTGGGCTTTGACTACCTGCGCGATAACATGGCCATCTATAAGTCGGAAACCGTGCAGCGGGGCCACGCCTTTGCCATTGTGGACGAGGTGGACTCCATCCTCATCGACGAAGCCCGTACCCCCCTGATCATCTCCGGCAAGGGGGAGGATTCCTCCAAGCTCTACGGCATGGCAGACTATTTTGTTTCCACCCTGCGCAAGCAGGTGTTCGCCAAGACGGAGGACAAGGAAGACCACGACAGCCTGGATTGCGACTACTATGTAGACGAAAAGGCCCGCACCGTATCCCTTACCGCCAGCGGCGTTGCCAAGGCGGAAAAGTTCTTCGGCGTGGACAACCTGGGCGACCTGGAGAACACCACCCTCAGCCACCATATCAACCAGGCCATGAAGGCCCGTGGTCTTATGAAAAAAGACATCGACTATGTGGTAAAAGACGGGGAGATCATCATTGTTGATGAATTCACAGGCCGCCTGATGTACGGCCGGCGCTACAACGAGGGCCTGCACCAGGCCATCGAAGCCAAGGAAAATGTAAATGTGGCCAGCGAAAGCAAGACCCTGGCTACCATCACCTTCCAGAATTTCTTCCGCCTGTACGATAAGCTCTCCGGCATGACCGGCACGGCCCTTACGGAAGAAGAGGAATTTTCTACCATCTACCGCCTGGATGTGGTGGAGATCCCCACCAACAAGCCCGTTGCCCGCCAGGATCACCACGATATCGTCTACAAAAC
Source organism: Oscillospiraceae bacterium (assembly GCA_017437095.1). Classification (GTDB taxonomy): domain Bacteria; phylum Bacillota; class Clostridia; order Oscillospirales; family Oscillospiraceae; genus Faecousia. The sequence goes on along the minus strand of JAFSBW010000047.1, from coordinate 4,298 downwards.
CGAAGCCGGCAAATTCCGGGCCATCATTGCCCAGGTAAAGCGCTGCCACGAAAAGGGCCAGCCCGTGCTGGTGGGTACCATCTCCATTGAAAAGAGCGAGATCCTCAGCAAGCTCCTCAAGCGCGAGGGCATACCCCACAATGTGCTAAACGCCAAGTACCATGAGCAGGAAGCCCATATCGTAGCCCAGGCCGGTAAGTTCGGCGCGGTGACCATCGCTACCAACATGGCAGGCCGCGGCACGGATATTATGCTGGGCGGCAACGCCGAGTTTATGGCCATGGAGCAGCTGCGCAAGCAGGAGCTGCCGGAAGAGCTGCTGCAGGAGGCCAACTCCTACGCCGAAACCGACAACGAGGAAATTCTGGCCGTGCGGGCGCAGTATGAGCAGCTTCTGGCCCAGTTCAAGGCCCAGATCGCCGAAGAGGCCCAAAAGGTTCGGGAGGCCGGCGGCCTGTTCATTGTCGGCACCGAGCGCCACGAATCCCGGCGTATCGACAACCAGCTGCGCGGCCGCTCCGGCCGCCAGGGCGACCCCGGCGAGAGCCGCTTCTACCTGAGCCTGGAAGACGATCTGATGCGCCTTTTCTCCTCCGGCAGGGTCATGTCTATGATGGATATGATGGGCCTGGATGAGGATACCCCCATCGATGCGAAGATCCTCTCTAACGCTGTGGAAACTGCCCAGCGCAATGTAGAAGGCCGCCATTTCCGCTCCAGAAAGAGCGTTTTGGAATACGACGATGTTATGAACACCCAGCGCCAGGTGATTTACGCCCAGCGCCAGAAGGTGCTTGACGGCGAAGACCTGGCCGACACCATGCGCTCCATGCTGCGGGGCGTGATCGAGGGCGCGGTTACTACCGGCCTGAGCGGCTCCGGCGCTGTGGACGAAGCCTCCCTGGCGGAGATCCTGGGGGCTTTGGAGGGGGTCTACTTCCCCAAGGGCGCTTATACCGGCGCTGCCGAATCCGGCGACGCGCTTACCGAGGAGCTTTACGCCCTGGCTCTGGCCCGTTACGAAGCCAAGGAAGCGGAGCTTACCGAGCCGGTGATGCGGGAGCTGGAGCGGGTGATCATGCTGCGGGTGGTAGACGAATACTGGATGGACCATATCGACGCCATGGACGATTTGAAGCAGGGCATCGGCCTGCGCTCCTACGGCCAGCACGACCCCGTCATCGCCTATAAAGAAGAAGGCTACGAAATGTTCCAGGCTATGATCACCGCCATCCGGGAGGAGACCATCCGCCGGCTGTTCCTGGTGCGCCTTAGCCCCAAGCAGGAAGTAAAGCGGGAAAAGGTAGCCAAAGAAACCTCTGCCGTAGGCAGCAGCGAAAGCGTTGTGAAAAAGCAGCCCGTGCGCAACGCCGGCAAGAAGATCGGCCCTAACGACCCCTGCCCCTGCGGCAGCGGCAAGAAGTATAAAAAATGCTGCCGGGACAAGCAGCCCCAAAATTAAGGAGCTACTGTATGCTCATTACCCAACAAAAAGACAAGCTGGAATATCTTACCGCCCCGGGCATCGCCGCGCCTCACTGCTTTACCACCCGCCTGGGCGGCGTGAGCCAGGGCTACCTGGATAGCCTGAACATCGGCATCCACCGGGGGGACAGGGCGGAAAATGTGGAAAAGAACTACGAAATTCTCGCCGCCGCCCTGGGCTTTGACCCAGGCAAGCTGATCCTTACCCGGCAGACCCATTCCTCCATCGTCCGCGCCGTTACCGAAAAGGATACCGGCAGCATCTTCCGGGAGGATATCGAGCAGTGCGATGCCCTCATTACCAATACCCCCGGCCTGGCTCTGGTGGTTTTTACTGCGGACTGCACCCCTATTTTGTTTTACGACCCCGTTACCGGCGCCGTAGGCGCTGCCCACGCCGGCTGGCGGGGTACCGCGGCGGACATTGCGGGCAAGACCGTGGCGGCTATGGTAGAAGCCTTCGGCTGCAAAGCGGAAAATATCCGCTGCGCCATCGGCCCGAACATCGGCCCTTGCTGCTTTGAAACGGACGCAGAAGTGCCCCAGGCCATGGTGGATGCTTTGGGCGATGAAGCCCGGGCGCATATCCGCCAGGCGGGCCAAAAATATTATGTAAACCTCAAAGAGATCAACGCCCTGTTCCTGCGCCGGGCCGGAGTGTGCCAAATTGACATTTCCGGCGATTGCACCCGGTGCGACAGCCGCCGCTTTTGGTCTCACCGCCTTACCGGCTCCCTGCGGGGCAGCCAGGGCGGCATCATCGTCTGCCCGGAGGTGGCAAAATGAAACGATTGCTTTGCTTGCTGCTGAGCCTGGCGGTTTGCCTGAGCCTGTTTTCCGGCTGCTCCGCCGTGCCGGAAACCTATAAGCCCAGCGGCAACGGCCTTTCCAATGACGACGGCACCACCCGCCCTGCCCTTACCGACCCCAACGAGCCGGAGCAGGAGCTTACCCTGGCTTACTATGCCGATAAGCCTATGAATCCCCTGAAAACCGCGGATTTTACCAACACCGTGCTGTTTTCCCTGATGTACCAGGGGCTTTTCGCGGTGGATGAAAACTACGAAGTGTACCCGGTGCTGTGCAAAAACTACTCCGTATCCAAGGATATGAAAACCTGGATCTTCTACCCCGAGCAGGCTACCTTCTCCGACGGCAGCATCCTTACTCAGGAGGATGTGTTCGCATCGCTTAAATGCGCCATCGAGTCGGATCTGTACAAGGGCCGCTTCGCCCATGTGGTAAACATCAACCGCAGCACCGACGGCGGCGTTGTCATCAAGCTGGATATTTCCTGCGAGAGCCTGCCCATGCTGCTTACCGTCCCCATCTTGAAAAAGGACGAGATCTACGCCGCCAACCCGGTAGGCACCGGGCCTTACTTTTTGGAGAATATCGCCTCCGGCCTGCGGCTGCGCCGGCGCATCGACTGGTGGTGCGATGCGGAAATGGTCCTTACCGCCAGCTCCATCCCCCTGGTAAAGGCCACCAGCCCCTCCCAGATCCGGGATAATTTCGAGTTTTACGATGTCGGCCTGGTGTGCGCTGACCCCTGCTCCGATACCTATGCGGACTACCGCTGCGACTACGAGCTGTGGGACTGCGACAACGGCGCCTATCTGTATATCAGTTGCTCCATGGAAAGCCGTGTGTTCTCCAACCCGTCCGTGCGTGCCGCCCTTACCTTCGCCATCGACCGGGACTATCTGGTAGAAAAGTACTACCGGGGCTTCGCCAAGGCCGCTACCCTGCCCTGCTCCCCGGATGCCCCCTGGTACAGCCGTTCCCTAGCCAAGCGCTACGCCTACAATCCCCAGAAATTCTCCGAAGCCCTCAGCGCCGCGGGCATGCTGGGCAGCGAGATCCGCATTTTGGTGAACAAGGACGATTCCATGCGTGTTACCTCCGCCCGGGCCATTCGGGATATGCTCCAGGCCTGCGGCCTGATCGTCAAGATGAAGGAACTCAACGGCCAGGACTATATGGACTGCCTGATCTACCGCACCTATGACCTTTGCGTAGGCCAGACCCGGCTCTCCCCCAACATGGATATGAGCGCCTTTTTCCGCCGGGGCGGCGCCCTGCGCTACGGCGAGCTGCCGGATGCTACGCTGTATAACTACTGCCTGGAAGCCATGGCCAACGAGGGTAACTACTATAACCTGCATAAAGCCGTAGCCGACGATGGCCGTGTTACCTCCGTGCTGTTCCACAGCTACGCCGTCTATGCTACCCGCGGCCTGCTTACCGAGCTTGCCCCCGCCCGGGACAATGTGTTTTTCTACCGGCTGGAAAAGACCATGCCTAAGATCCAGGTGGACTTTGCCGAGCCGGAGTACATGAAGCCGGATAACGATCTGTCGGTATACATCGTTACCGCCGGCAGCGGCCTGAACATCCGTACCAACCCCTCCACCAACTCCGATGTGGTGGTGCGTATCCCCTACGGCACAGAGGTCATCCCCGAAAAGTGGAGCGGCAACTGGGCCTATGTAGAGTACCGCGGCCAGTACGGCTGGTGCAGCGCCAACTACCTGCGCCTGATCCGAGAAGGCGAAACCGCCCCGGACATCAATGGGTAATTGACAGTTGACAGTTGACAATTGACAATTGACAATTACTCCTCCTTCGTAGGGGCCGGCGTCCTCGACGGCCCTTATCACCCCCCCTTCGTAGGGCGGGGGCTTGTGTCAAGTGTAACATGGTACACACCAGTGTAAGGACATAGTACACAACTTATATCCTTGCAATGAATCGGTGAATCAGTTGTCCATCCTTGGTATCGAACTCTGCAATTTTGAAGTTCCGATAAC
>JAFSBW010000046.1 GCA_017437095.1 Oscillospiraceae bacterium | reverse complement strand
TATCTTTATCCTTATCTTTATCTTTATCCTTATCCTTATTATTGGCAGCCATCGCTAGCGGTCGGTAGCGGTCGCTAGCCATCGCTCAACCGGGAGAGTAAAAACCTGCGCGAGCGCCCAGCTTTGGCCAAAGGCAAGACCCTTGCCAAAAACCGCCGCCCCTATATAGACACACTCTCCTTTTCTTTGGGTTATTTGGGTTTTAAAAAAAACCGTTGGGTTTTTTGGGTTAACCCAATTTTGCGATCGCTTTTTTCGGTTAACCCATTTTTGCGATTGCATTTTTCGCTTTCCAAAACAACCCATGGGTTACGCCGGGTTTTTCAAAGCAGCCCCTTGCTCCGCCCCGGCGATAATAACCGGGCAGCTCCGCAATACTAACGCTTAATAAAAATCTTTCATTCTCGCCGGTCTAAATTCCGCCATAATGCGTTCTCGTCCTAGGTGGGCGGCTGAGCCCACCGTCGTCCTCGGCCTTTTCTGGCGAAATTTATCCTCGACGAGTTTTTTAAGGTTTTTATTAAGCGTTAGTATAAGAAGCTGCCCTTTGCTATGGTGGCGGATCGCCCGCCGTTTTTCTTCCTCTACATAATAGCACATTTGTTCTTATATGTCAAGGGCTATATGCTCTATTTTCGAAAATATTTTCTATTTCATCCAGCAGCCCCACGATTACGGATCATCTGCCGACAAAGCGCGTAGGGACCGGCGTCCTCGACGGTCCTTGCCCGCCGCACCCCGTAGGGGCGATTCACGAATCGCCCGCCAAAAGCCACCAAATCGCTGCCGCCTAAAACCCCACTGCCTTAAAGCAAGATACAAGATATAAGATATGAGATATAAGATATTCTGCAAAATCCTGCTGCCGGAGGAATTGCAAATTACAAATGATCCAAGCAAGGAAAATAGCTGTCTCAAAATGCATAATGTAGGGAATGGCCTATGTGCCATTCCGATAAAATGCCCATAAAACGCCAATAGGGGCGGCACACAGGCCGCCCCCCAGTCTGTCGAAAAAGTATTTTTCGACAGACTGTCAGAGGTCGAGAAAGCCACAAAGACAAGCAAACCGCACTCGTCGGCGTACATACGGTACGGTAGAGGGCGGTTTGCTCAGTAAGTCAAAATGCCTTGCGAAGCAAGCTTTTTCGCTTCATTTTAAGCAAATGCTTTATTTTAAAATAGCTTCCATTCTAAAAAATTGCCCCAAACTGCCAAAAATTGCATTTTGACGGTTTGGGGCTTTATCGACACTCTGAGGGGCGGCACACAGGCCGCCCCCTACGATAAAATCTGAATAATGATTTTTTTTTGGGGGTGTCTCGTCCGTTTTGAGACACCCCCTTTTTTGTCGATATATGGGCTTCGCCCATTCGATATTTTTGCCTTCGGCAAAATCGATATAGGCGTTCGCCTTCCATATGTCACCTTGCGGTGACGCTGTCGATATAATTTCCTTGGGAATTTATATCGACTCTTAGTACATCCCGCCGGCCTGGGCTGCGGCGGCAGCGGCGGCTGCGTCAGCGGCGGGGTCGGGCTTGTCGGCTACCAGGCTTTCGGTGGTCAGCACGCAGGCGGCGATGGAAGCGGCGTTCTCCAGAGCAGAGCGGGTAACCTTGGTGGGGTCTACGATGCCATTGGGGATCATGTCCACATACTGCTCGGTGTAGGCGTTGTAGCCGTAGCCCACCTTCTTGGAAGAGCGGATCTTCTCGTATACCACGCTGCCGTCTACGCCGGCGTTCTCAGCGATCTGGCGGATGGGAGCCTGCAGGGCGGTGGCGATGATCTTAGCGCCGGTCTTCTCGTCGCCGGAGAGCTTGGCGATCAGCTTTTCCACAGCGGAAATGGCGTTAACCAGGGCAGTGCCGCCGCCGGCTACGATGCCTTCCTCCACAGCGGCCCGGGTAGCGTTCAGGGCGTCCTCAACCCGCAGCTTCTGCTCCTTCATGGCAACCTCGGTCTGGGCGCCGACCTTGATCACGGCTACGCCGCCGGAAAGCTTTGCCAGGCGCTCCTGGAGCTTTTCACGGTCATAGTCGGAGGTGGTGGTAGCGATGGAAGCGCGGATCTGGTGGGCCCGGGCCTTGATCATCTCGGGGTCGCCTGCGCCGTCTACGATGGTGGTGGTGTCCTTGGTAACAACGATCTGGCGGCAGCGGCCCAGGTCGTTCAGGGTAGCGTCGGCCAGCTCCATGTTCAGCTGGCTGGAGATGACCGTACCGCCGGTAAGCACGGCGATATCCTGGAGCATTTCCTTGCGGCGGTCGCCAAAGCCGGGGGCCTTGACGCAGACGCAGTTGAAGTTGCCCCGCAGGCGGTTTACCAGCAGAGTTGCCAGGGCATCGCCCTCTACATCCTCGGCAATGATGATGATCTTCTTGCCGGCCTTGACCACAGGCTCCAGGATGGGCAGGATCTCCTGAATGGAGCTGATCTTCTTATCGGTGATCAAAATGAAAGCATCGTCCAGCACCGCTTCCATCTTGTCGGTATCGGTAACCATGTAGGGGGAGATATAGCCCCGGTCAAACTGCATGCCCTCTACCACATCCAGGCCGGTCTCGGCGGTCTTGCTCTCTTCGATGGTGATAACGCCCTCGGTGCCAACCTTTTCCATGGCCTCGGCAATGAGCTGGCCGATGCTCTCGTCACCGGAGGAAACCGCGCCAACTCTGGCAATGTCCGCAGAGCCGCTAACGGCTACGGAATGGGCCTTGATGGCTTCCACGGCGGCTTCCACAGCCTTCTCGATGCCCTTGCGCATAACGATGGGGTTCGCGCCGGCGCTCAGGTTCTTCAGACCCTCCCGGGTAATGGCCTGGGCCAGCACGGTAGCGGTGGTGGTGCCGTCGCCGGCGATGTCGTTGGTCTTGGTAGCAACCTCACGGATGAGCTGAGCGCCCATGTTCTCAAAAGCGTCCTCCAGCTCCACTTCCTTGGCGATGGTAACGCCGTCGTTGGTGATCAGGGGAGCGCCGTACTTCTTGCCCAGCACCACATTGCGGCCCTTGGGGCCCAGGGTGACCTTAACAGTATTGGCCAGCTGGTCGATGCCGCTCTGCAGCTTCTTGCGGGCCTCTTCGCCGTAAACGATCATTTTTGCCATAATAAACAGATCCTCCTATCAGTCGGTAACCACAGCCAGGATATCATCCTGCTTGACGAATTTGTACTCCACGCCGTCCAGCTTGATCTCGCTGCCGGTGTACTTGCCAACTACCACCTTTTCGCCGGCGGTGATGGTCATGGTAACATCCTTGGTGCCGGGGCCAACAGCAACCACCTCGTAGATGGCGGGCTTTTCCTTGTTGGCGGTGGCCAGGATAATGCCGCTTACGGTAGTTTCGGCGGCCTCATGCTGGCGCAGCAGCACATTGTCGTTCATAGGCTTCAGCTTCATAGTATTTCCTCCAAAAATTATTTAGACTGCGGCGAAACACCGCATTTATCTATGTTGTTAGCACTCTTTTGCTCTGAGTGCTAAGTAATCATACCCCAATCCCGGTAAAAATGCAAGAGAAAATTATGGAAAATTCGTAAAATAATTATGAATTTCCCGCCCTGCCCCATTTCAGCGCCTGCCAGGCCATGGATTTTGTGGATTTTGATGAAAACATCGGCAAAAAAGCCCATTTTCCTCTTGCGCTTTGTGAAAAATAGCATTATAATGGAATAGAATGTTATTGGTGGAGGAGGCGCGTATATGGGTGAGCTGATAGCCATTGCTTCCGGCAAGGGCGGCACCGGCAAGACATCCATCTGCGCCGGCCTGGCTACCGCTCTGGCGGAAATGGGAGAGAAGGTGCTTTGCATCGATTGCGATGTAGGGCTTAGAAACCTGGATATTTCCCTGGGGCTGAGCCAGGAGGGTGCTATCTCCTTTGCCGATGTGCTGGCCGGGCGCTACGCCCTGGGCGATGCCCTGCGGCACCCTGCCTATGACACCCTGCGTTTTCTTACCGCCCCTATGAATTGCCCGGCGGAAAGCATTGACGGCGCCGCCTTTTCCCGGCTGCTGCAGCAAGCCCGGGAGCAGTTTTCCTATGTGCTGCTGGATGCCCCCGCGGGGGTGGATGCCGGCTTCCGGCTGGCCTGCCAAAGCGCCGACCGGGTGCTGCTGGTCTGCGGGGCAGACCCTGCTTCTATCAGGGATGCCGCCGTCAGCGCCCAGGCTCTGGAGCGCATGGGCAAAGAAAATCTGCGCCTGGTGGTCAACCGGGTAAACAAAAAGATCGCCGCCTCCCTGGGTAAGACGGTGGATGACATTATGGACTTTGCCGGCCTGCCCCTGATGGGCGTTGTGCCGGAGGATGCCCAGGTTACATTGGCTGCCGCTTTCGGCAAGCCCCTGCTGCAAGGCAACAAACGCCGCTCTGCCGCCGCCTGCCGGCGCATCGCCAAGCGGATCAAAGGTTACCGTGTTCCCATTGATATATAAATAAGGAGTGTGCTTTATGAACATCGCATTTCTGGCCCACGACAAGAAAAAGGAACTTATGGTGCAGTTTTGCACCGCTTACAAAAGCGTGCTGAGCAAGCATAAGCTCTACGCCACCGCTACCACCGGCCGCCTGGTGGGGGACAATACCGGCCTGCCCATTACCCTGCTGCTGAGCCATAAGCAGGGCGGCCACCAGCAGATCAACGCCCGCATCGCCTACAACGAGATCGACCTGGTGCTGCTGTTTACCGACCCCAACACCACCGACCCCTGGGACGACAGCCAGATGATCGAAACCATCCGCCATTGCGATAAGCACAATGTGCCCATCGCTACCAACCTGGCCAGCGCGGAAATGTTCATCATGGGCCTGCAGCGGGGCGACCTGGATTGGCGCGAAATGCTGCACACCAAGCCCCGGAATATTTAAGGCAGCGTAGCTGCCCCGCGATATAGCTCCCTTCGGTCGCTGCGATATTTCCCGTTGGGAAGCGATATGTGCGCTGCACGCGATATGCCCTGCGGGGCGCAAGAGAGCTATATCATATCGCAGGGCAAAGCCCTATATCGCATTTGCTGTAGGCAAATATATCGCTTTGCGCAAAGCGCAAAATATCGCCCCAAATACTCACATTCTACTACGGCGGCTCTGCCCAGCCGCCGTATTCGTTTTACCGAAAGAAAGGATACCGTTATGGAAAGAATCACCCCCCGGACTTTGTCCGGCTTTATGGAGCTGCTGCCTGCCAAGCAGGCAAAGCTGGAAAAAATGATGGAAGTTCTGCGCCGTACCTACGCCAGCTACGGCTTCGCTGCCCTGGATACCCCTGCCATCGAAGATGCCAAGATCCTGCTTGCCAAGGGCGGCGGCGAGACCGAAAAGCAGATCTACCGCTTCCAGAAGGGCGACAGCGACCTGGCCCTGCGCTTTGACCTGACCGTGCCTCTGGCCAAGTATGTGGCCCTGCACTATAATGACCTGGCCTTCCCCTTCCGCCGCTACCAGATCAGCAAGGTATACCGGGGCGAGCGGGCCCAGCGTGGCCGCTTCCGGGAGTTTTACCAGGCAGATATCGACATCATCGGCGACGGCAAGCTGGACATCCTCAACGAAGCGGAGATCCCCGCTATTATCTATAAGGTGTTTACCGGCTTCGGCCTGAAGCGCTTCCAGATCCGGGTAAACAACCGCAAGATCTTAAACGGCTTCTACGCCATGCTGGGCCTGAGCGAGCAAAGCGGCGAAATCATGCGCACTGTGGACAAGCTGGATAAGATCGGCGCGGAAAAGGTAAGCGCCCTGCTGGTGGATGCCTGCGGCGCAACCAAAGAGCAGGCTAAGGAGATCCTGGACTTCATCGCCATCAACGGCAGCAACGAATACAACCTGCTGCGCCTGGGCGAGTACGCCGGCCGCAACGAGATGTTTGACCAGGGCCTGAGCGAGCTGAAGGCCGTTACCGATAACCTGGCCGCTTTCGGCGTGCCGGAAGAAAACTTCGCCATCGACCTGACCATTGCCCGGGGCCTGGACTACTATACCGGCACGGTTTACGAAACCACCCTGCTGGATCATCCCGAGATCGGCTCTGTCTGCTCCGGCGGCCGGTATGACAACCTGGCGGGCTACTATATCGATAAGGCCCTGCCTGGCGTGGGCATTTCCATCGGCCTGACCCGGCTGTTCTATGTACTGGACGAGCAGGGCCTGCTGAACCCCGACCTGCCCAGCGCCCCCGCCGATGCCCTGGTGCTGCCCATGACTGCCGACCCCGCCCCCGCCATTGCCCTGGCGGAGAGCCTGCGCAGCGCCGGCCTGCGGGTGCAGCTGTACGGCGAGCAGAAGAAATTCAAGCAGAAGATGAGCTATTGCGACAAGCTGGGCGTGCCCTTTGCGGTGCTGCTGGGTGAGGACGAGATCGCCCAGGGCAAATGCTCCGTAAAGAATATGACCACCGGCCAGCAGATCACCGTTACCGCCCAGGAAGCCGCCCAGCACATCCTCTCCGCCCTGGCCGCCACCGGCCCTATTATCTTGGAAAAATAAGGGCGATCACAGATCGCCCATCGATATAAATCCCTAGCGGGATTTTCGATATTGGCCTTCGGCCATCGATATTCCGCATAGCGGATCGATATGCGCTGCGGCGCAAGAAGGGATTTATATCATATCGATTTTTCCTGAAAGGAAAATATATCGATTTTGCGTAGCAAAAATATCGAGTCTGCGCCAGCAGACATATCGACAAACAATTCCGCCGCCCCACCCTTTTGATAACCGTAGGGGCCAATGCCCACATTGGCCCGCCTTCCCTGCAAAGAAGCCTTTGTGGTGGAGGAAATATCACATTGCCATATTACCAGGAGATATCATATGGAAGAAAAATTTGTCCGGGCCTGGCTGGCTGCCCGGGCCGAGGCTGCCAAGCTTGGTGTGCGCCTGCGGCCTATGGATGAAAAGGCCGCCCTTTCCCAGGCCCACTACTGCCTGCAAGGCCACCGCCCCAGCGACGGCTTCGACGCCCTGGTTTCCAAAGGCCGCTGGAAGCTCACCCTGGAAGCCCTGGCCGCCGACAAGCGCTATACCGCCCTATTCTCCGACGACGAGGTAAACACCGCCCTCCAGCGCCTACTGGACGCCGGCTGCTTTTGATTTCCCCCCCTGTAGGGCGGGGGCTTGCTCCCGCCGCTTCCGCACCTTCGATAATTACAAATTACAAATTATAAATTGGGGGCTGCGCCCTTGCATCCCCCTCTCAACCGGTACACTCGCAGAACATAGGCTCTGTGAAAATAAACATTAGGAGGAACCCCTATGAAAAAGATGCTTTGCCTGGTCGCCCTGATCCTTGCCATGATGCTTTTGCTTACCGCCTGCAGCTCCAAATGCGCCCTGTGCGGCGAAAAGATCTCCGGCAAAAAGTACACTACTTACCACCCCTATGCTGAAACCAAGCAGGAGATCGACGTGTGCGAAGACTGCTACAACGAGATCAACAGCAATTTCGATTTTGCAGATTAACACCCCCAAGCCGGCGCTTCAAGCGCCGGCTTTTTCCTTTCCCCCGCATTCTTCGTCGGCCGATATTCGGCGACCGTATGGGCGGCTGCCTCTCCCCTTGGGAGAGGTGGCCCGCAGGGCCGGAGAGGGTTTGCCGTCCGTTGCAGTTTGTCCACCGTCAGCAATCATTCGGGGCATTGCGAGCGCAGCCCTCAATTTGTAATTTGTAATTCGCAATTACTTTCCCCCTGCCAAAAATCCCCCCGGTTTGGGCAAAATTCTTTATCTATATTTACCAGCTAAAAATGCGTAATTTTCTATTGCAAACAGCAAAAAAAAGCGATAAAATGTAGCTAAGTTTTTTACCCCAATCTATTTTTGGAGGAATATAATATGGATAGCAATGTTCGTCCCGAATCTATGCAGCGCATTACCAACCCTCAGCTGGCCCAGGCCTTTATTGAGGAGCAGGTAGCCGCCATCCGCGCCCAGGTGGGTGACGGAAAAGTTCTGCTGGCCCTCTCCGGCGGTGTGGACTCTTCTGTGGTGGCCGCCCTGCTGATCAAGGCCATCGGCAAGCAGCTGGTTTGCGTGCATGTCAACCACGGTCTTATGCGCAAGGGCGAGAGCGAGGATGTTATCAAGGTCTTCGGCGAAGCTCTGGATGCCAACCTGATCTACATCGACGCTACCGACCGCTACCTGGATCTGCTGGCCGGCGTTGCCGAGCCGGAGCGCAAGCGCAAGATCATCGGCGAGGAGTTTATCAAGATCTTTGACGAGGAAGCCAGAAAGCTGTCCGGCATTTCCTTCCTGGCCCAGGGTACTATCTACCCCGATATCATCGAATCCAAGGGCGTAAAGGCGCACCACAATGTGGGCGGCCTGCCTGAGGAAATGGCTATGGAGCTGGTAGAGCCCGTAAAGCTGCTTTATAAGGACGAAGTGCGTGTAGTCGGCGAGGCCCTGGGCCTGCCCCATCACATGGTCTACCGCCAGCCCTTCCCCGGCCCCGGCCTGGGCGTGCGCTGCCTGGGTGCCATTACCCGCGACCGGCTGAACGCCCTGCGGGAAGCCGATGCCATCCTCCGGGAGGAGTTTGCCAAGAGCGGCCTTGCCGAGCATGTATGGCAGTTCTTTGTTGCCGTGCCCGACTTTAAGAGCGTTGGCGTACGCGACGGCAAGCGCTACGAAGGCTGGCCCGCCATCATCCGCGCCGTCAACACCGTAGACGCCATGACCGCCACCATCGAAGAGATCCCCTACCCCATCCTGCACAAGATCACCAACCGCATTACCAGCGAGGTAGAGGGCATCAACCGCGTCTGCCTGGACCTCACCCCCAAGCCCATCGGCACCATCGAGTGGGAATGAGCCTAAGTGGCTGTGTGGTTCTCTAAATAGTTAGTAAAACACCGCATTTTGTGGCTTTTGCCACAAAATGCGGTGTTTTTTGTTCTTATTTTTTGCAATTCAAAAACTGCCCTTTTGAATTTGACCAACTTTTGACCATCAGTTTCCCACTTAGTTTTTTCTCTATATACTTGCAAAGATTTATTTTAAGTGGTAATATTGTTGCGAAGATACATTTTTCTGCAAAACCCATCGGCTCATAACTTTATTTATGGAGGTGTTTTATAATGAGCAATATCTGTCATTCTATCCTGGAAAAGCTCACCGCACTCAATATAGATATCTATCATTACGAGGATATTGTCCGCTGCTACGCTCTGGCAAAGCTCAATATAGAGCACTCCGGAAACCCTGATTATACAGACGGAATTCATACGGCAGAATTTACTGCGGAGATTTCCCGGTATCAATTACTGCTCCCTGATGCAGAACCGTACTATGATAGTCCTGCTTTTTTCTCTCTTTGCAGTGAGCTTACCTCGGCGGGTATGGACAAAGATTGCCGACTGTTTTTTGAAGCCTGCGCTCCCTTCCTGGTTGTTGATTGGGATACGCTTGTGTCTAAATTCCCAAAAGGACATCACGAAAAATTAGCCTATGTGCTTCATCTAATCCTCAAGTCTACAAAAGAATCCCAGCTGTCGCTTGCGGCGATTGATGAACCTACGATTGAAAGCTTCTATGAAAAAAACAAGGAACTCTATCATTCCCTTGAAATTACCAAGGACACGTTCGTCAATTGCTGGCAAGCGGTGTATCACACCCCTATGCCTGCACTAAAGGGAACAGTCAGTCCCAAGCTGGTCAACGCCATTCGGTTCTACCGTCGGCACAAGGTTTCCGGTCTTAGACTCCTTGCGAACTACTGCCAATTTAACAAGCACCGCACACAGATTGAGGATGCATTTAATCCCTGGCTTGAATTCCAGCAAGCGATCAAAGGTAAGCAAAATGCCACAGAAGGCATCAGCATTACCGAATCGACCTTTAACATGGTTGAAGATATTTGGAACGAGAGACCCAGTGATGTCATCCGCGCAGCACTCTACCCCTTCACGGGACTGTTTGGACAGAGATCTGATTTTAAAGTTAGAAGCAAATACGACGGTAAATTCGAGTGTTCCTTTTTCCTGCAGCAATTTGAGACATTAGCCCGGAGTGCATCTCAGATCCTGATTGTAAATCCGGGTCCCGACTTTCTCCTTGCGTGGTCCCAAAAAGCAAAAAAGTACGCATGTAAATGCTATGTTGCCGTGCCAAATATCTATGTGGCAGCCGCCTATCGAATGGAATTCAAGAACTTGAAGTTCTGTATTTTTTCTGACATTGCAAACTACGCAAAAAGGTTTGACCTGATTGCCATTGTATCCCCATTCACAGAGGAAGAATTCAACATCGAAACAATGCTTTCTGCTGGAAACGATCAGGCAAATTTCATTGCATTACTTCCTCAGACCTTTGTATCCACATCTGATAATAACATTTGTGCGCTCTTACGGGATCACAGTTTCCTCCCAGGTAAGATCATTGCAATCGCATCCAATGCCACAGTCACCCAGCCGAGAAAGAAAATGCTTTTGTTCGCAGGTCGCAGCATCGATCCCAATGCACCAATCCCTGTGTTCTTTACCCAGTGCGACAAGGACGGGACCAAACTTATCGTTGAAAAAGAATATATCCAGGCAACCCAGCAACAGCTGAAAAAGCCAACGACCCTCGTGAAACTTCGGGAGGCATTTGAAAAAGCCAAAATCGACCCGGACTCTGTTAAGCACCGTAAACGGCCATCTGTCTATCAGTTCTCCGATGAGATCTCGCTGTACTATACTGTGCACCAGGACAGGTATGGCATTTTTGTTGGCGAGGCCTACTACAGAGGGAAAACGGCATCCCAAAATAAGAAGGATGGACTAGCCTGGAATTCTCCCGCAACACAGAAAGGTCTGCGCTGTAAGGATCCGGAATCCGTAATGGGTAAGGTGGAGAACATAACCTATTCGGATGCCATTTACCCGTATGTCGTAGGAGATATGCTGGATTATTACGGTGAGCGCATCGGCGAGTGTTCTCTGAAGACCATCTGGTTTTGCTGTCGCAGTCGCTTGCTGGCACGACGGGATTACCGTGACGAAATTTCCCGGAATGTCTTGTTTTGTTCCGGCAACAACTCGTTGTCTGCGCTTTGCCCAGTGGGTGCCAACGATGACGATTACCGCAACGCAATGCAATCCGTCATCCCAGAAGACAGCCTCGCGGTTGTTAAGTACTGGCAGCAGTTAAACATCATTATGCGGGTTGCGGAGGAAAGTAAATATATCCAAGCGAACCCCATCCCTACACTTCTGCCGGAAATCAGCAATCGGGCATCCAAAGAGCTGCGCAATTTGCGAAATATGCTGACGAAAAAGACCTTTACCTTTGAGGAAGAGGCACGAATCCTTGCCTATCTTCGCGAAGAAGGTAAATCTGATTTTGGTCCAAGAAAAGCCTTGCGGTTTGAGGAAGACTGTACCTTACTGCTCGGTCCGATCCATCTGTTTACCGGCATGAGTACCCGGGAAGCCTGCGCTCTGACCTGGGATGATTTTGAGACCATTCCCGGCTTGAAGGTATACCGCCTTTTGGTGTACAAGTTCCTATCAGACGAAGGCACAGTGATCTACCACGCAGATGGCACTGCCTGCAGAAAAGTCCCAGTAGCACCGCTTTTGGCAGATATGCTGAATAGCCGGAAAACCTATCTGCAGCTTGTGTGCGGCTTTACGGAAGCAGAACTGCAGCAGTTGCCGATCATTATGCCCAACAACAAAAAGACCCTTGCGGTGCTTTCCAAGCCGTCCTTCTGCAAGTACGATGCTGCTATCCGGGTTTGCCGGTC
>JAFSBW010000045.1 GCA_017437095.1 Oscillospiraceae bacterium | reverse complement strand
GGGCTGTTGGTCGCCGGGTAGGGCCCCGGCGATACCTTTATTTTTGCCAGCGGCAAAAATGTAAACGAATCTCCAGCGGGTCTTTTCCGTATATATGGTAACCTTTCGGCTACTCTCTTTTTTGCTGCCCGCTGGGGATTCGAAAGATTAAATCCAACAGCCCGGTGGGCTGTTGGTCGCCGGGTAGGGCCCCGGCGATACCTTTATTTTTGCCAGCGGCAAAAATGTAAACGAATCTCCAGCGGGTCACAGCCTAAAGAGTACAGCGCTGGCTGCTCTGCTGCGGCGGGGGCAAGCCCCGGCCTGTGGGGGGGGATACGGTACGGCGGGCGATTCGTGAATCGCCCCTACGGTCTTTGATGGAAGATATTCGCTGGGTATAGGGGCGGTTATTAACCGAGCGTGGCAGTGCGTTCATGATTGGCAGATATTCGGACGAGCAACACCCCAGGGTGGCCTCTCTTGCCCCTATGGGGCAATTCACCTCCTGCTCGCCCCTACGATAGGTACGGTGCAGCGGGCGATTCGTGAATTGGCTCTACGGGGGCGATGATTGGCCTGGAGGCATTTGGGTGCGGTTGGTTTCTGTGCAAATATATCGATAAAGATATATTTTTTGGATCAGATTTGGCAAAAATCACAAAATGGCTGTGGACTTTTTCTTTTGGGTGCGGTATTATATAGAGTATATTAGCGGCAGTATGCCCGCAAATTGATAGAAGAGGTGATAGCTATGGCGTTTTCCTTTTTCGGAGGGGTACACCCCAAAGAAAACAAATGGTACGCTGAGGAGAAGAAGGTGCAGACCTTTCCTGAGCCTGATGTGCTGATCATCCCCATGAACCAGCATATCGGCGCCCCCTGCAAGCCGTTGGTGAAAAAGGGCGACAGCGTGACCATGGGCCAGAAGATCGGCGACAATCAGGGCCTTTGTGTGCCTGTCCACGCAAGCGTTTCCGGCACCGTCAAGGCGGTGGAGATGCGCCCCCATTCCAGCGGCATGACCGTAATGAGCGTAGTCATCCAGAACGACCATCTGGATACCCTTTGCGAGGATATCAAGCCCCGCACCCAGGAAGAAATTGACAAGCTTACCGACACCGAGCTGATGAATATTATCCGGGAAGCCGGCATCGTAGGCATGGGCGGCGCTACCTTCCCCACCCACGTGAAGCTCAGCTCCGGCCTGGGCAAGGTGGACACCATCATCGTCAATGTTTCCGAGTGCGAGCCGTACATAGTAGCCGACGACCGGCTGTGCCAGGAGTATCCCGCGGAGATGCTCAAGGGCCTGCAGATCATTATGAAGATCTTTAACCTGAACAGCGCCCACATCGGCATTGAGGACAACAAGAGCGCTGCCGTAAAGGCCCTGCGGCGGGAGATCGACCCCCAGACCGGCATCCAGGTGGATGTGCTGCCCGCCAAGTACCCCCAGGGCGCTGAAAAGCAGCTGATCCAGGCCATTACCGGCCGCCAGGTGCCTTCCGGCGGTCTGCCTGCTGCCGTTGGCTGCGCCGTGTTCAACGCCGCCACCTGTAAGGCCATCTACGACGCGGTTTACCTGGGCATGCCCCTGATCCGCCGCATCGTTACCGTATCCGGCGACATCGTTATGGAGCCGAAAAACCTGATGGTACCCATCGGCACCACCTTTAACGACCTTCTGGAGGCCGTTGGCCACCGGGAAAACCCCTACAAGGTCCTCTCCGGCGGCCCCATGATGGGCGCTGCCCAGTTTGACCTGAGCGTTCCCGTGATCAAGGGCTCCAACGCCGTTACCATCCTGGGCTCTAAAAACCGTTTCCGGGTAAACGAGCCTCACTGCATCCGCTGCGGCAAGTGTATCGATGTTTGCCCCATGCGGCTGATGCCTTTGATGATGTACTCCGCCCAGCGGGGCGGCGACCTGGAGGAGCTGAAGAAGCAAAACCTGCTCGACTGCATCGAGTGCGGCTGCTGCGCCTATACCTGCCCCGCCACCATTCCTCTGGTGCAGGCATTCCGGGCCGGCAAGCAGCAGCTGCGTGACGCTGCTGCCAAAAAGTAAGGAGGGAAGCGAGTTATGGCACCTATGAAATATTTCTATGAGCTGACCGTTTCCAGCTCCCCCCATGCCCACGGCAAGCAGACCACCCAGACCATTATGCGGGACGTCCTCATCGCCCTGCTGCCCGCCCTGGTTGGCGCTGTGTATTTCTTCGGCTTCCGGGCCCTGGTGGTTACCGTAGTTTCCGCCGCCGCCTGCGTATTCTTTGAGTGGGCCTACCGCAAGCTGCTGAAGCTGGACAGCACCGTTTGGGATCTTTCCGCGGTGGTTACCGGCGTGCTGGTAGCCTATGTATGCCCGGTGACCGTGCCGCTTTGGATGATCATCATCGGCGATTTCTTCGCCATCGTCATCGTAAAGCAGCTCTTCGGCGGCATCGGCCAGAACTTTGTAAACCCTGCCCTGGCAGGCCGGGCCTTTATGTTTATCAGCTGGGCCGGCGCCATGGGCGGCACCTGGGCTAAGCCCGGTTTTAGCAACGCCGTTGGCCTGTTCCAGACCACCCTTACCGACGCCACCTCTGCCGCCACTCCCCTGGGCGCTATGCACGCGGGCAATATGCCGGACTGCTCGGTGCTGGATGCATTCCTGGGCAATGTAGGCGGCTGCCTGGGCGAGACCAGCGTAGCGCTGCTGCTGCTGGGCGGGCTGTACCTGGTAGCGCGCCGGGTGATCTCCTGCCGCATTCCCCTTACCTTTATGGCTACCGTATTTGTTCTGGGCGTGCTGTTCCCCCAGGGTAACGATCCCCTTACCTGGGGCGCTCTGCAGCTTTGCACCGGCGGCGTAGCCCTGGGCGCCATCTTCATGGCTACCGACTATGTTACCAGCCCCGTTACCAAGCTGGGCCAGATCATCTTCGGCATCGGCTGCGGCGTGATCACCATCGTCATCCGCTACTTTGGCAGCTTCCCCGAGGGTGTCAGCTTCGCCATTTTGGTTATGAACACCTGCGTTGTTCTGCTGGATATGGTAGGCCGCCCCAAGAAGTTCGGCGCTCCCAAGAAGGAGGCGAAGAAATGAGCAACCTGAAACACATTCTGCGGCTGAGCATCACGCTGCTGCTCATTACCGCGTTTATCGCCGCGGCTCTGGCGGGCGTAAACGCCATTACGGAAGACCGCATCGCCACCATCCAGGCGGATAAGACCCAGGATGCCATTTCGGATGTTCTTACCTTTAAGGGCGAGGCTGTGCTGCTGGAAAACACCCCCGAAAAGGTGAACGGCGTTACGATTACCGCCGTATACGAAACCTCTGCCGGCTACGCTGTGCAGGTTGAGCCTGCCGGCTTCGGCGGCGGCATCAACATGATGGTAGGCGTAGACTTTGAAGGCAAGGTTACCGGCATTTCCATCATCTCCCACGCGGAGACCGCCGGCCTGGGCGCTGTCGCCGCTGCCGATACCGGCGCGGGCGAAGCCTTCCGGGGCCAGTTCGTAGGCCAGAGCGGCCAGCTGAGCGTTACCAAGGACGGCGGCACCATCGACGCCATCTCCAGCTCCACCATTACATCCCGGGCAGTGACCGAGGGCGTTAACGCCGCCATTGCCTGCGCAAGCCGGCTGAAGGGAGGCCAGTAACATGAAAAAACAGTTTATGGAAGGCCTGCTGACCAAAAACCCGGTGCTGGTGCAGCTGCTGGGCCTTTGCTCCACCATGGCCATCTCCACCAGCCTGTTTAACGGCATCGGCATGGGCGTAAGCGTTACCATCATCCTTATTTGCTCCAATGTGCTGATCTCTGCCCTGCGCAAGGTGATCCCCAGCAATATCCGCATTGCGGCCTACATCGTTATCATCGCCGGCTTCGTTACCATGGTAGACCTGCTGATCCAGGCGTTTTTGCCGGATCTGGCCGAGAGCCTGGGCGTATTCATCCCCCTGATCGTAGTTAACTGCATCGTGCTGGGCCGGGCGGAGGCTTTCGCTTCCAAAAACGGCGTAGGCGCTTCCGCGCTGGACGGCCTGTTCCAGGGCATCGGCTATACCGTGGCGCTGGTGATCATCTGCATCGTCCGGGAGCTGCTGGGCAACGGCACCTTCGGCGGCGGCCTGCTTAACGGCGGCGAGGGCATCCAGATCATTCCCGCCGACTTTGGCGCAAAGATCCTTACCATGCCCTTCGGCGGCTTCCTGGTGCTGGGTCTGCTGATCGCTGCCAGCCAGTGGCTGGTAAAGCGCATGGAGAAGAAAGAAAAGGAGGGTAACAAGTAATGAGCAGCGAACTTCAAACCTTGCTTGGCATCCTGCTTTCCGCACTGCTGACGGAAAACTTTATCCTGGTTAAATTCTACGGCATCTGCCCCTTTATGGGCGTATCCAAAAAGATCGGCACTGCCATCGGCATGGGCGCGGCGGTCACCTTTGTTATGGGCGTAGCCTGCGCCGCTACCTGGGCTGTGGATAACTTCCTGCTGATCCCCCTGGACCTGCAGTATATGCAGACTTTGGCTTTCATTCTGGTGATCGCTTCCATCGTGCAGGTTGTGGAAATGTTCCTGAAAAAGAGCGTTCCTTCCCTGTATCAGGCCCTGGGCATCTACCTGCCGCTCATCACCACCAACTGCGCCGTTCTGGGCGCTGCCCTGGTCAACGCCCAGGCGGGGGAGGGCTTCCGGGCCGGTTTCCTGCCCAGCGTTCTGTTTGGCGTAGCCGGCGGCCTGGGCTTTACCCTGGCCATCGTGCTGTTCGCTTCTGTGCGGATCAAGGTGGATAAGAGCAATTGCCCTGAGTGCTTCAAGGGCTTCCCCATTGCCCTGATCGCTGCCGGCCTGATCGCCCTGGCCTTTATGGGCTTCTCCGGGCTGAAGGTTTTCTAAGGAGGTAGGGAAATGACTGAAATTTTAATTGCGGTAGGCGTTCTGGGCGCCCTGGGCCTGGTATTTGGCCTGGTGCTGGCCATCGCCTCCAAGGTATTCTATGTAGAAACCGACCCCCGGCTGGATCAGCTGAACGAATGCCTGCCCGGCGCCAACTGCGGCGGCTGCGGCTATCCCGGCTGCGGCGGCTACGCCGATGCTGTGCTGAAGGGCGAAGCTGCCATCGGCCTGTGCGCCTCCGGCGGCGACGAGTGCGCCCAGCGCATGGCCCAGATCATGGGCGTTAAGGCAGAAAAGGTAGCCCGCAAGGTAGCGCTGGTGCGCTGCTCCGGCTACAAGGGCGTGGACGAAAACGGCAAGGCCACCGGCGCCAAGCAAAAGGGCGAATACGAGGGCATTAAAGACTGCCTGGCCGCCACCAAGGTTGCCGGCCGCGGCCCGCTGATCTGCAAGTTTGGCTGCCTGGGCTTTGGCAACTGCGTAGCCCAGTGTAAGTATGACGCCCTGTCCATCGTAGACGGCATCGCCAAGGTAGACCAGGAAAAGTGCGTAGGCTGCATGAGCTGCGCCGCCGCCTGCCCCAGAAACCTGATCGTGCCGGTAGAATACGGCAAGCATGTCGTCATCGCCTGCGCTTCTACCGCCAAGGGCTCTGTAACCATCCGCGGCTGCTCCGCCGGCTGCATCGGCTGCGGCCTTTGCAAGAAGATCTGCCCCAACGGCGCCATCACCATAGATCAGAACCTGGCCACCATCGACTACTCCAAATGCTCCGGCTGCGGCCTTTGCGCCAATGTCTGCCCCAAGCATTTGATCACCGTAAACAAGGCCTATTCTCCTGAAGCTTAATCAAAAACCCCTTCCGTTCCGGGCATCCGGGCGGAAGGGGTTTTCATTATTCGTTATTCATTAGCGCAGCGGCTTCATGATTCATGCCAACACAGAATGTAGGGACACCCGTCCTCGGGTGTCCGCAATCCGCCAATCACCTGCGCACCTATTCGGACACCCCAGGAGGGGTGTCCCTACGATTCCTATTTCGGTTTTTATCCCTTTTTGCTGCCGAGCTGCTGGCCGAATTTTACCGGGGTTTCTTTCCCCCGGGCGGTGGCTTCAAAGTAGCTTGCAGGCAGGGTTGCCGCATCCTTTTGCAGCAGCAAAACGATGGTAGAGCCGCCGTAGAGGAACATGCCCTTTTCGTCGCCACGGATCATCTTCCCCGGGCCGTGATGGTTTTGTATCCTGCCTACCAGCATGGCGCCGATCTCGCACTGGATCACCTTGCCGAAATTCTCGGTATCCATTACCGTATACTCCCGGCAGTTTTCGCAGAACACCGCATGATGCTCCAGGGCGATGGGCTGCACCGTATGAAGCACCCCGGGGATGAAGATGTTCTCCCCTTTTGTGCCGGAGTCCAGGTAGCAATAGCGGTGGTAATGCTGCACGCACAGGCGGATGACCAGCACCGTGCCGCCCTCAAACTGGCGAGCCAGGGCATCATCGCGGAGCAAGGAAGCTACGCTATAGGCGCTCTGCTTGGCGGGAAAAACCATGCCCTTTTCGATCTTATAAGCGCTGAGCAGGCCGTCGCTGGGGGAGATCAGGGCGCTGCCGTCCATGCATACCGGGCGCAGCTCGGATTTGATTTTCCGGGTAAAGCAATCGTTAAAGCTGGAAAATTCCTGCTTTTCATACTCTTGCAGGTTGATGCCGTTGCCCTTTACGAAGGGGCGGATCAAGGGCCTCGACAGCCGGCTCTCGCAAAAGGCGCCGGCGGCCTTGCTCACCGGCCGGGCGGTAAGCAGCTTCAGCACCCCCCTGCCGGGGGCGGTAGTATACAGCCAGGGGAGCATCCCCTTTTCTCTCTTTGCCATATTTAGTAAAGCAGCTCGCCCAGGAGCAGGATGAAAAATTCCACAGCGCCCACGGCTACCATGATGTATACGCCCCGCTTGCTGGGCTTTCTCACCTTGAATTTGCCCAGGAAGCAAAAGCCGGTGATCACCAGCACGGAGAAATAGATCAGTGTAAGGTCTACAGCGGCGATCCAATAGTCCGCCAGCAGCACCGTGGGGAAGATCAGGGCGGAGCTGGTTACCGGCAGGCCGGTATACTCCTTGCGCACCTTGGCGCCCTCGGTTTTTTGCCGCTCTTCCTCGGTTACATTAAAGTAGGCCAGGCGGATCAGAGCCGCCAGCATAAACAGCATCAAAATGGCGTGCATCACAAAGCCCAGGAAGGTAACGCCGATAGGGCTGTTCTCGCTGAAGATCACGGCACACAGCTCGCTGCGGCGCATAAGCGCCACGCCGATGCAGGCAGGCAGCACGCCAAAGGCTACCACATCTGCCAGAGAATCGATCTGGATGCCGTAGTTGCACTCCATGGGGGTGCGGTTTTTCTTGCTGCGGGCCACGATGCCGTCAAAAGCGTCGCAAAAGCCGGAAAACAGCAGAAAGAACATACCCATATAGGGGTGGCCCAGGCCGCTGAGGGATACCACGATGCCCGCGCCCGCGCTGAGCAGGGAGGCGTAGGTAAGCCATACCGTATAGTCGTAAAAACCGATCATTTCTCTTTCTCCTTTTCTTGCCAGCGCTTGGGAACGATGCGCTGCATTACCCGCTCCGCCCGGAAGGCCTTGCGCAGGGCCAGCGCCGCCTCGCCCAGGAGGATACCTCCAAAAATATCCACCAAAAGATGCTGCTTGACCAGCACCACGCTGGCAAACACCAGAACGCTGAAAATGCCGTTGGCCCATTTAAACCACCGCGGCACCTTCTTCATGCGGCATACGCAGCGCAGGCACAGCCAGCTATCGTAGCAGTGCAGCGAGGGGAACAGATTGTCCGGCGGGTCCAGGGCGTAGATGGCCTGGGTCATATGATCAAAAAAGCCGCTGCCGGTGATCTCCGGCCGCACCATAGCGGTAGGGAAGATCAAAAAGATGGGGATGACCACAAGCTTGCCCAGGATCTCCGCCGCGGAGGCCTGAAAAAACAGCTCCATAGAATCCCGGGCGGCAAGCCACAGCACCAGCACCCACTGGCAGTAGGCCAGCACATAAACGGCGATAAAGGGGGTAACAAGGGGGATCTTGCCGTCCAGGGGGAGGGACACATCATAGTGCGCGCCGCCGGTGGTAAACAGGCGGGTAGCGTAAAACGCCACGATCAGGCTCAGGCAGATCAGCGCAAAGGGAATATAGGTATATTTTGGAATGAGCTTATCCAGCTTTTTCACGCCGCCCCTCCTTTCTGGGGTTTTCATGCAATAGATTGTATTATTTTATCAAATTTTGCCGCGGATTGCAAGGATTATCCGCAAAAAAGCCCCCGCCTGCCCTGGGAAAAGCCGGGAAAGGTTGACATAGGGGCAAATTGGGTGGTATACTGGTAAAAGTTTGAAGCTGCGCAACGGAAAGATGCTTCAGCAGTTAAGAGTGGAGATTTAAGAGTGAAGAGTTTAGATATCCACATCTTCACTCTTCACTCTCCAATCTTCAATCCGGGAGATATGTATATGAGAAAGCTGATCGAAAACCAAACCTTTGACGCGGAGCGGTCGCTCTACAACCTGACAAGCGGCGATGTGGTAGGCTGCACCTTTGCCGGCCCGGCCGACGGGGAAAGCGTATTAAAAGAAGCCCGGGATGTAAACCTTACAAACTGCGATTTTTCCCTAAGGTATCCCCTTTGGCATGTGCAAAAGTTTACCATGGAAAACTGCACCATGGACGAAAAGACCCGGGCCGCCATCTGGTACGCCAACGATGCCACCATCCGCCACAGCGTTTTGGGGGGCATCAAGGCGGTAAGAGAGTGCCGGAATATCCGCCTGGAAAACTGCCGGGTAAGCTCCGAGGAGTTCGGCTGGAAATGCCGGGGCATTACCCTGGAGGATACGGACATTACCGCCCAGTACATATTCTTCGACAGCCGGGATGTTACCCTTAAAAATGTGACCATGGGAGGCAAGTACTCCTTCCAGTATATGGAAAACCTGACCATTGAGAACTCCTACCTGGACACCAAGGATGCCTTCTGGCACAGCAAGAATGTTACGGTGAAAAACTCTACCGTTAAGGGGGAATACCTGGCCTGGTTTTCTGAGGGCTTGACCCTGATCAACTGCCGGATCATCGGCACCCAGCCCCTTTGCTACTGCAAGGATCTGACGCTCATTGACTGCACCATGGAAGGGTGCGACCTTTCCTTTGAGTATTCCGATGTGGAGGCAACGGTTTTGGGGCATATCGATTCCGTGAAAAACCCCCGCAGCGGCTGCATCACCTGCTCAAGCGTGGGCGAGATCATCATGGAAGACGCGGTGATGGAATGCACCGGCAAGGTGATCGTTAAATAAAACAGAACGCGAAGCAGTTTTGGCTGCTTCGCGTTTATGATTTAGGCTGCACCCTTTTGTTCGGTGTAGGGACACCCCTCCTGGGGTGTCCGAACCCTATGATTTTCGGTTGTGCCCAGGCGGACACCCGGGGACGGGTGTCCCTACGCACATTGAACAGGTGCGGCAGGAAGTTTTGTCGATATGCCTTCGGCTTGATATGTTGCCGAAAGGCAACGAGTTTTATCGGTCAAAGACCAATCTTGGGCAGCTTGGCTACGGCGGCGGCGATCTCGGCGTCGGTGGGGATGTAATCGGTCATAACGCCGTCGTTGAAGCGCTGGTAGGATACCATGTCGAAATAGCCGGTGCCGGTCAGGCCGAAGACGATGGTCTTCTCTTCCCCGGTTTCCTTGCAGCGCAGGGCTTCGTCGATGGCTACCCGGATGGCGTGGCTGCTTTCCGGGGCGGGGAGGATGCCCTCTACCTTGGCAAACTGCACCGCGGCTTCAAATACCTTGGTCTGCTCTACGGAGGTGGCCTCCATAAGCCCATCGTGGTACAGCTGGGATACGATGCTGCTCATGCCGTGGTAACGCAGGCCGCCGGCGTGGGAGGCGGCGGGCATAAATCCGCTGCCCAGGGTATACATCTTCTGCAGGGGGCAGACCTTGCCGGTATCGCAGAAATCGTAGGCGTAGACGCCCCGGGTCAGGCTGGGGCAGGAAGCCGGCTCTACGGCGATGATGCGCATATCCGCTTCGCCTCGGAGCTTCTGGCCGATGAAGGGGGAGATCAGGCCGCCCAGGTTGGAGCCGCCGCCGGCGCAGCCGATGATGATATCCGGCTTGATGTTATACTTATCCAGGGCCGCCTTGGTCTCCAGGCCGATGATGCTCTGATGCACCAAAACCTGGTTTAATACGCTGCCCAGCACATAGCGGTAGCCTTCGTCAGCAGAGGCGGCTTCCACCGCTTCGGAGATGGCGCAGCCCAAAGAGCCGTTGGTGCCGGGAAATTCCTCGTTGATTCTGCGGCCCACCTCGGTGGTCATAGAGGGAGAGGGGGTAACATTGGCGCCGTAGGTGCGCATGACCTCCCGGCGGAAGGGCTTCTGCTCATAGGAGCATTTTACCATGAACACATGGCACTGAAGCCCCAAATAGGCGCAGGCCATGGAAAGAGCCGTGCCCCACTGGCCGGCGCCGGTCTCCGTGGTGACGCCCTTCAGGCCCTGCTGTTTGGCGTAGTAGGCCTGGGCGATGGCGGAGTTCAGCTTGTGGCTGCCGGAGGTGTTGTTGCCCTCGAATTTATAGTAGATCTTGGCGGGAGTGCCCAATTCCTTTTCCAGGCAGTAGGCCCGCACCAAGGGAGAGGGGCGGTACATCTTATAAAAATCCCGGATCTCCTGGGGGATGGGGATGTAGGGCGTGGTTTCGTCCAGCTCCTGCTTGGCCAGCTCCCGGCAGAACACCTTGGCAAGCTCATCTTCCGTAATGGGCTGCAGGGTCTCAGGATTCAGCAGGGGCGCGGGCTTGTTGACCATATCAGCGCGGACATTGTACCAGCTCTTGGGCATTTCGTCCTCTTCCAGGTAGATTTTGTAGGGGATCTTGTTTTCCATAATAACAGCTCCTTGGATGGGTAATTACAAATTACAAATTATAAATTGGAGAGTTGAGATTGAAGAGTTGAGAGTTAAGATTCCGAAATCTTCACTCTTCATTCTTAAATCTAATTCTTTCTGTTGCCGCCGAAGGGGTGTTGCTCGTCCGAATAGCTGCCGACGAACATCCCACCCTCGGCGGACGGCCACTGGCCGCCCCTACGGCCACCCAATGGGTGCAGTGCAAAAGATCCGCTGGCCGCCGCAGACGGTTTTATGATCGTTTCCTATAAATAAAAAAGCGCTCTTGTCCCCTGCGAGAATACGCTGGGACAGGAGCGAAAAGATCGAACCTGCGGTGCCACCCGGCTTGATGCCATGCATCCACTTTTGCCCACTGCCATGGGCCGGCCTTTGGTCACGCAGCGCCATTCTGCGGCTTACCTACTGGGCGGTTTGCTCCGCTTTTCAGCTTGCCCTCCGATGCCCATTCACCCCCTGCTTCCGCGCAGCCCTTCCACCAACGGGCCGCTCTCTGCAGCTTCCAACGGGGAGCTACTTACACATCTTCTTCGGTTTCCACCATTAAAACACATTTGTGCGCCCTTGTCAACCCCCTTTTGGTGATTTCCTGAAAAAACGAAGGCTGGGGGTTGTGACAGATGCACAAAGGAAGAGTGGAGAGTTGAGATTGAAGAGTGAAGATATAGGCATCTCAACTCTTCAATCTCCAATCTTCAATCTCCACCCTTGTATTTTTCTTGCGCTCCGGTTAGGGAGGGTCAAGACCCTCCCCTACGGGCGGACAGGAAATGCGGTGGGGAAGGATATGACGCATAGCGTCATATCATGGAGCGCAGCGAGAAATCATGGGGAGCATTGAAAGCTCCCCAATTCATGACGCGCAGCGTCAAATCATCTCCTTGCCGAGTTAATGATTTGCCCTAGGGGCATGAATTGCCTGGCGGCATGAATTGCGTAAGCGCATGATTTGCCTGGCGGCATTGCACCCTACGGGCGGCTGATCGGTGCAGAATTAGTACAGCGCCCAGACCAGGCGGTAGAGCAGCTGCTTATACCAGGGCTTTTGGCGAAGCTTCACTTCCCGGGAGGCGCAGAAGCTGCGCAGCTGGATAAACTCCTCACGGCTTAGGGTATGGTTGCTGAATTTGGCCTTTTGGGCCAGCTCCAGCAGGTTTTCCGGGGGCGTTTGCCCCAGCTTTTGGCAGAGCTTTTCCAGCCGCCGCCAATAGGCCAGCGCCCGGCGGTTGCCCCGCTGGCGCTTCAGCGCCCGGCGGCTCAAAGCCAGCCGCAGCTGCCACTGCCCCAGCACCAGAGCAACCGCCAGCAGCGGCCAGGCCAGCCATTTCAGCCAGCCAAGCGCCCGCTTTTTAGGGGCAGCCTGGGGGTCGGCAGCGCCCGGCTGGGTAGCTTCCGGGCCGGTGGCCCCGGGGTCGGTAGCATCCGGGGCGGTAGTAGCCCCGGGGTCGGTTGTGCCGGGGGTAGTGTCGCCGGGGGTGGTTTCGGCGGGGGTAGTTTCCGGGGGGGTAGTTTCGGCAGGGCTCGTCTGCTGCGGGTCAAAGGCGGACTCGTAGCCGGGGGTAGGGTCCAAAACCGTCCAGCCGATGCCGGGATAGTAAACCTCCACCCAGGCGTGGGCATCCGCCGCGGTAACGGACACATCCTCGTAGGCGTGGGCCGTTACGCAGTAGCCGCTGACATACCGGGCGGGAATGCCCGCGCCCCGCAGCAGCACCGCCGCGGCGGTGGCAAAATGGGTGCAGTAGCCGGTATCGCTGCTCTCCAAAAACCAGCGGGCAAAGTCCTCTTCCTCCTGGGGCATTTGGGGGGTATCCAGATCGTAGCGGGCGGAGGAGGAAACATACTGGGCGATGGCCTGGACGGCGTAGGCTACCTCCTGGGGATCTTGGGGATCTACTTCCCTGCCGATCACCGCCAAAGCCTGGGCGCCGGCCCAGGAAGAAACGGTATCGGGCAGGTAGGTAAAGCCGGCGGATACCTGATCCACCGCGGTATTTTTCACATTGTCAGCCGAGAGAATATAGTAATGCAGGCTGTAGGTCTTGATGCCGCTGCTGTCCAGGTAGCCCTTGGTAAGGTGGCTGAGCTTGGGGGTATAGTAGGGCAGGTACATCATATCGTGGGCCTGCTTGGTGGTAACCGTAAGGGTATGGAGCTTGGCGTTCTCCCGGAAGGTGGGCCAATGGTCGAAGTAATCCCGCTGATCCCCTGCCAGCCAGGTAAGGCCGGTATAGTCGGCGTAAGAAGCGCCCCGCAGGTACAGCCGCCCGCCATGGCTGGCGTTGACGGTCATCACATGGCCGCGGCCCTGCTCCAGAGGGCCAACCTCCCGCAGGTCTACCTCAGCGCTGCCTCCAATGACCGAAGGCAGCTGGGAAGGGGCATCCTCGCTGCCCTCCAGCCGGCCCACCCAGGAGGCCACCAGGTCGTCCAGCTTTTGGGCAAGGTGCTGCTTGTTGTAGGTTTTTTGAGGGTTCAGGCCAAAAATCAGGCCCAGGGCCAGCAGCAGCGCCGGGGCTGCGAAAAGGCTCAGGGCATTGCCCTGGCTGGCCTGGCGGCGGCGCACCCCCTGGGTAAGCAGCAACAGCAGCACGGCGAACAGATAGATAAATACATACCCCACCTGGGGCACGGTATCCGTAAGCAGCAGGCTGGCGCCTATGGGCAAAAAGGCCAGGGGCAGCGCCCAGGAAACCGCCCCCCGGCGGCCTACGCAGGCGCAGATGGGCAGCATCAGCACCGGGGCAACAGAGCGGAAGAAGGGCAGCAAAGAAGCCGACTGCCCATCGGCCCAGGAAAGGATCTTCCAGCCGTAGCCCTTATTGTAAATAACCGACATTTGGGCCAAAAAGCCGTGGCAAGAGGCCTTCAAAGGCCCGAAAAACCAGGCAAAGGCCAGGCCCAGCCCCAAAGCCAGCCAGGCCCAGGGGGCATAGCGCAGCAGCTGCAGGGCGCAAAGCCCCGCTGCCAGCGCGGCGCACCAAAGCCCCAGGCTAACCAGCTGCCCGGTCGTCAGCAGCTCCATGCCCGTAGCCAGGCCGCCCAGGCTGCCGAACACCATGCAAAAAGCGATCAGCGCGCCCCAGGCTGCCTGGATCCATTGATCCCGTTTCACAGCCGGTCACCCCCTATATGGTGCCGCCAGGCAGCGCTGAACGCTTCCAGCTGGGCGGCGGGGTCTGCCTTGGGCTGCTTGAGGATGCTAAGCAGGGCGGCAGAAATATGTTCTTTTTCCGAAATGCCGTAGGTTTTGACCCCCGCTCCCGTAAGGCAGCGGATCTCATGGGGCACTTGCTGCTCCAGCAGATAATGGCTCACCCACAAGAGCCTGCCCAGCTTGGCATCGATCAGCTCCGCTTCCCCGGTAAGCTCCAGGCTCACCACTGCCCTGCCCCGGATGGGCTCCAAGGGCTCGCGCAGGATCAGCTTGCCGGTTTTGGCGGTAAGCTTCCAATGGATCTGGTGCAGATTGTCACCGGGGCGGTAGAGCCGCAGCTCGTGGTTTTCCGCGTACCCGCCGCCGGGCTTGGGCTTAAAGGCGGTAGCCAGGTATTGGCTCAGGGAAGGGGGCTGGTCCATAGGCAGCTTTGGGGGCAGCACATAGGTAAGCGCCTCTTCGCAGCGGCGCAGTTTATGGGAGAAAAGGCCCAAATAGTCGTAAACCCGGGTGTTTTTGCCCTGGATGCGCCAGGCGGCGGCGTGCTCGGCGGG
Source organism: Oscillospiraceae bacterium (assembly GCA_017437095.1). Classification (GTDB taxonomy): domain Bacteria; phylum Bacillota; class Clostridia; order Oscillospirales; family Oscillospiraceae; genus Faecousia. The sequence goes on along the minus strand of JAFSBW010000045.1, from coordinate 4,366 downwards.
GATCTCCTCCCCGGAGCGAAGCTCCAGGCTCTCCTGGGTCATCAGGTTTTGAAACAGCAGGCGGCCGCGCACCACCGGGTGGGGCAGGTCGCACTCCCCCAGCAGGCTTGCGGCCTGGGTATCGTGCATAGCCAGCTTGTCCGGGCAGCGGATATGCAGGCGCATACGCAGCATGGCCGGCAGGCTCAGCAAAAGGCTGAAAAAGGGCAGCATAAGGCAGACCAGCAGGACGATCCAGCTGATCCACTGGCGGTATGCCCAGAAAAATACCAAAGCGGCTACCAGCGCCGTAAGGTACAGGATCCTGCGCTCTGCCATATCAGCGCAGGCGGGGAGCGCTTACGCTCTCCAGGATATTAGAAATGGCCTGGCCGGCGGTAATGCCCAGGGCTTCGGCCTTGGGGGTAAGCAGCAGGCGGTGGGCAACGGTTATGGGGAAGACCTCCTGCACATCCTGGGGGATCACATAGTCCCGCCCACGAAGCCGGGCAATGGCCTTGGCCATGGCGGTTACGCTCAGGGTAGCACGGGGGCTGCCGCCACGGGCGATCCACTCATGGCTGCGGGTAGCGCCGATCAGGCTTACCACATAGGCAATGATCTCCGGGCTGACATAGGTGCGCTCTACCTCCTCCTGCATGGCCATGAGGGCGGCGCTGTTCATAAGATTGCCCAGCTCCTTCAGAGGGTCGTGGCCCTGGCGGTTCATGACCATGGCGATCTCGTCCTTGGCATCGGGGTAGCCCAGGGACATGCGGATGGCGAAGCGGTCCATCTGGCTGTCCGGCAGCAGCTGGGTGCCGGCGGCGCCGGTGGGGTTTTGGGTAGCGATGACGATAAAGGGCTGGGGCAGGGCGTGGCTCACGCCGTCCACCGTTACCTGGCCCTCCTCCATGGCTTCCAAAAGGGCAGACTGGGTGCGCGATGTTGCCCGGTTCAGCTCGTCCGCCAAAAACAGGTTACAAAGCACGGCGCCGGGCTGGTAGGTAAGTTTGCCGGTGGCCTGGTTGAGAATGGAGTAGCCGGTAATGTCCGACGGCAGCACATCCGGGGTAAACTGCACACGGTTATAGCTCAGGCCCAGGGTCTTGGAAAAGGCCAGGGCCATGGTAGTCTTGCCAACGCCGGGAATGTCCTCCAGCAGAATATGGCCCTTGGCCAGCATGGCGGCCAGCGCCCACATCAGGGGACGGTCCTTGCCTACTACCACCTTGCGGATCTGGTTGATGATCCGCTGGGCGTTATTCAGCACCAGTTGAGAGGTTGGTTGCATGGTATTTCCTCCTTGGAACGGGAAATGGTTAATTACAAATTGGAGAGTGGAGAGTGAAGATTGGAGAGTGGAGATGCCGTTATCTTCACTCTTCACTCTTAAATCTTCACTCTAAAATCCAACGGGATTTATATCGACGGCGACCTTCGGTCGCCTTACCCTGCCATTATAGCCGATTCCTGCGGGGTTTTCAAGGATTTGCCGCAAGAAAGCATTGCCCGGGGGAAAATTGCGTGGTATAATATAAGAAAAAACGGGAGGCAGCGCCATGTTTGCAGGTTTTACCCCGGAAACCTTTGATTTCCTCTGGGGCATTCGGATGAATAACAACCGGGATTGGTTTATGGAGCATAAGGGGCAGTATACTTCTACTCTTTACGAGCCTATGAAGGCTCTGGGGGCGAAGCTGTACGAAGCCATCGAGGGCAGGCCCGGCCATGTTTGCAAGGTAAGCCGCATTTATAAAGACGCCCGGATGCACCCGGCCCAGCCTTATAAGGAAAGCCTTTGGATCTGCATCCGGCCGGAGGTAGAATGGTGGGCGGAAAACCCCTGCCTTTACTTTGAGATCAACCCGGAAGGGGTAAGCTACGGCTTTTTCTTCTACCACCCCCGCACCGCCCAGCTGGAGGACTTCCGCCGGGCTATTTCCCAGCGCCCCGGGGAATTTTTGCAGCTGATCAGCGCTGTGGAAGAAGCTGTGGGCGCTCCCATCACCGCCCAGCTTTACAAGCGCCCCAAGGAAACGGACAACGAGGCATTAAAGCCCTATTTCGCCTGGCGCGGCTGCATCGGCTGCACCCGGGACATCGCCCCGGGGGAGGAGCTGTTCACCCCCGCGCTGGGGGACGAGGTGCTGGATTTCTTCAAAAAGCTGCTGCCGCTGTACGACTATTTCTGCCGGTTCAAGGTATAAATCCATAAAGCGGGCGATTCGTGAATCGCCCCTACAAGCTTTGACGGCAGATATTCGATGGGCGTAGGGGCGAGCATTGCTCGTCCGAATGGCTGCCGACCATAACCGCACCTTTAGCGGACGGCCACTGGCCGCCCCTACAGTTTTGGACGGCAGATATTCGGTAATTGTAGGGGCCGATGCCCTCATCGGCCCGTCGCAGCGTAGGTTTGCACAGCGCATATTCGGCGGGCGATCTGCCTCTCCCTCTGGGAGAGGTGGCGCCGCAGGCGACGGAGAGGGCGTACTCCCTCTGGGAGAGGTGGCGCCGCAGGCGACGGAGAGGGCGTACTTCCTCTGGGAGAGGTGGCACGGCGTAGCCGTGACGGAGAGGGTTTTACGCCCCTACGGGGTGCAACGGGCCATTCCTAATTCCTGATTTCTCATTCCTCATTTCCCAAAATGCCGTGAAAGCCGCCGCTGCGAAGGTGCAGCGGCGGCTTCCGTTTGGGGTTTGGAAAGAAGAGAGGTAGAAAAGAGGTTACACTTGGCTATACATTGGGGGTGTACAACCTTTACGCTGTTATCATACCGGCAGGTTTTGAACACGCCGTGACCCAATTGAAAACAAATTTTGACGAATTTGTAAACACGGTGGCGAAAGCTGTCGTCGACTGAGATTGAAGATTTAAGAGTGAAGAGTAAAGATAGCGGTATCTTCACTCTCCAATCTTCACTTTTCAATCTCCAATTTGTAATTGTGAATTACTCTTCCTCTTGGGTGTTTTTTACCGCAAAAAGGATGGTTGCCAGCAGCAGCACGGTTACTACCACCACCACGGCCATGCCTGCCTGCATACCGCCCTTCTGGGCGATGAGGCCCACGATCAGGGGGGTAATGATGCCGCCGGCAGAGCCGATGAGGATCATGGTGCTTACCCCCAGGTCATTGCCCCGGATGGCCTTGGTGCCAAGGGCCAGGGCGGAGGTATAGATGGTAGCCATAAACAGACCCACGCCCATGATGCCCAGGAAAATGGGCAGCTGGCTACGGCTGAAAAACACCACCAGGAAAGAGAGCATCAGCCCCACGCCGTCTACTACCAAGATCACCTTGCGGCTGAGCTTGCCTACCAGGTAAGCCCCCAGCATCCGCCCGGCGAAAATGACCACCCACAGCAGGCTCGTCATCAGCTGGGAAGCGGAGGGGGAGAGAATGCCCAGGTCCTTAAAATAAGTAACCAGCCAGGTTACGATGGCGTATTCCGTGCTGATATAGAAGAACAAAATGGCGGCGGCCAGCCAAAAATTCCGGTTTTTCAGGAAGGATTTGTCCACAGCCTTCAGGCTTTTGGTGATATTCTCCTTGGGCAGGCCCATGGTAAGATACACCGCCGCCTGCACGGCGCAAAGGGCCACGATGCCCCAAACCATGGCAACCCAGCCCTGGGAATTATGCTTGGTGCAAAGCACCAAAATCACCGGCGACAGCACAGCGCCTACGGCGAAAGCGCCGTGGAGCAGGTTGTAGCCCACAGCTGCCCGGTTGCCGGGGAGGGTGGACATCATGGTATTGGAGAAGTTGGTATTGCCGCCCCGGGCGATGCCGATGAGCAGGCAGGCTACCGGCAGCAGCGCTGCGCCCCCCAGGCCGGAGGCGATGACCGCAAAGGCAATGCCCATCCAGCTGGCGGTAAGCAGCACGGTCTTGCGCCGGCCGATGAAGGTGGGCAGATACCCGGTAATAAAGATGGAGGCCAGGTTGCCCCAGGAGGGCAGGCTGCCAAGCAGACCCCGGTAGGAGTAGCTCAGGTTATACTTTTCTTCCAGAAAGGGCAGCAGATTGCCCATAAGCATGCTGGAAGCGCCGCTGACGGCGAAGACGAACAGCGTTGCCGCGATCAGGCGGTTTTCCCGCTGCGCAGAGGTTTTTTCCATGGTTTATCTTCCTTTTTTCACAAAATCCTGCCCATTATAGCACAAAGAGGCGGGAATTACAAATTATAAATTACAAATGATAAATTAAAAATGGAACGGGAGCGGATGTGGAGAGTGGAGAGTGGAGAGTGGAACATTCACAACATCGAATACCAAGGCAAATTCCACGTGGACTCCTTAGAGGACTTGTTCGGTATTTCCCGTGAATATCTTCCTCTTATGGAATTTGACGGCTGTATCAATTTGATGAAAGGGGCGAT
>JAFSBW010000002.1 GCA_017437095.1 Oscillospiraceae bacterium | reverse complement strand
CTTGTCCAGGCCGATAACCTTGGCATAGCAGCCGCCTTCGAAGTTGAACACGCCGTTGTCGTCCCAGCCGTGCTCGTCATCGCCGATGAGCAGACGCTTGGGATCGGTGGACAGGGTGGTCTTGCCGGTGCCGGACAGGCCGAAGAACAGAGCGGTGTTCTCGCCGTTCATATCGGTGTTGGCGGAGCAGTGCATGGAAGCAATGCCCTTCAGGGGCAGGTAGTAGTTCATCATGGAGAACATGCCCTTCTTCATCTCGCCGCCGTACCAGGTGTTCAGGATGACCTGCTCACGGGAGGTGATGTTGAAGGCAACGCAGGTGCTGGAGTTCAGGCCCAGCTCCTTGTAGTTTTCTACAGCAGCCTTGGAAGCGTTGTAAACAACGAAATCGGGCTCGAAAGTAGCCAGCTCTTCCTCGGAAGGAACGATGAACATGTTCTTGATGAAGTGAGCCTGCCATGCCACCTCTACGATGAAGCGGACATTCATGCGGGTGTCAGCGTTGGCGCCGCAGAAAGCGTCTACCACATACAGCTTCTTGTTGCCGCACAGCTGCTTAACAGCCAGATCCTTAACGGCGGACCAAACTTCCTGGCTCATGGGGTGGTTGTCGTTCTTGAACTCGTCAGAGGTCCACCATACGGTGTTCTCAGAGTTCTCGTCCATAACGATGTACTTGTCCTTGGGGGAGCGGCCGGTGTATACGCCGGTCATAACGTTAACAGTGCCCAGCTCGGTCAGCTGGCCCTTCTCGTAGCCTTCCAGAGTGGGGTCCATCTCGGCCTCAAACAGAGCTTCGTAGGAGGGGTTGTGGATAATCTCAGTAGTGCCGGTAATGCCGTACTTGGTCAGATCCAGATTTGCCATATAAATACCTCTTTCAAAATTAAATTCAATTATCTACGGTATCCCATAGTTAGCGATTATATCTTACACCATAAAAGGCTGAAAATCAATAACAAAAATTAGTTTTTTTCCGGGGCAAAGAGCCATAAAAACAGTTTACAATTTACTTTCTTTGTGGTATCATGTATGAGGTGAATATTGGGGTCTTGCGGCCTGGCGCCGTTTTGCCCCTTAGAAAAATACTCTGTTTGGAGGTCCTTTTGTATTATGGCAAAAAAAGTACAGTTTGTGGAAACCGTCCTGCGTGACGCAAACCAGTCTCTCATCGCCACCCGTCTGCCCTTCGCCAAGTTCGAGCCCATGCTCTCTACCATCGACAAGGCCGGCTACTACGCAGCCGAAGTTTGGGGCGGCGCTACCTTTGATGTATGCCTGCGCTACCTGAACGAAGATCCCTGGGAGCGCCTGCGCAAGATCCGCGCCGGCATGCCCAACACCAAGCTGCAGATGCTGCTGCGCGGCCAGAACGTTCTGGGCTACAGCCACTATCCCGATGATTTCGTTAAGCTGTTCGTAAAGAAGTCCGTAGAAAACGGCATCGATGTGATCCGCATTTTCGACGCTCTGAACGATGTGAACAACCTGAAGGTTGCTATGGAAGCTACCGTAAACGCCGGCGCCATCGCTTCCGGCACCATTTCCTACACCACCAGCCCCGTACATACCCACGCCAACTATGTTAAGATGGTAAAAGAGCTGAAGGAAATGGGCGCTTCCACCATCTGCATTAAGGACATGGCCGGCATCATGGGCCCCCAGGAAGCTTACGACCTGGTTTCCGCCATCAAGGACGCCGTAGACCTGCCCATCGACCTGCACACCCACTCCACCACCGGCCTGGCTTTCATGACCTACCTGAAGGCAGTAGAAGCCGGCGTGGACATTATCGATACCGCCATCTCCCCCATGTCCGGCGGCACCAGCCAGCCCGCTACCGAGACCCTGGCCTACGCTCTGCGCCAGCTGGGCTACCAGGTAGACCTGGACGACACCGCTACCAAGGCCCTGGCCGACTATTTCAAGGGCGTTCGCGATGAGTTCATCAAGGACGGCACCCTGATGCCCAAGAGTATGGCTACCGATACCCAGTGCCTTACCTACCAGATCCCCGGCGGCATGCTTTCCAACCTGCTGAGCCAGCTCAAGCAGATGAACGCCCTGGATAAGTTCGACGAGGCATTGCTGGAGACTCCTAAGGTCCGCGCTGACCTGGGCTATCCTCCCCTGGTTACCCCCACCAGCCAGATGGTTGGCGTGCAGGCTGTTACCAATGTGCTTACCGGCGAGCGCTACAAGAAGGTATCCAAGGAAGTTAAGGCCTACTGCCGCGGCGAGTACGGCCGTACCCCCGCCCCCATCAACGAGGAAGTTAAGGCCATGATCCTGGGCGACGAGAAGCCCATCGAAGGCCGCTACGCCGATACCCTGAAGCCCATCGTTGAGCCTACCCGCCAGAAGCTGGGCGACCTGGCCAAGTGCGATGAGGATGTTCTGAGCTACATCGCCTTCCCCAACCTGGCCGAGAAGTTCCTGGAGGAGCGCAAGGCCAAGGAAGAAAATGTTGCTACCTACTCTATCGTAGAGTGCTAAGGAGGAAGAAACCATGAAATATAAAGTAACTCTCAACGGCAAGACCTACGAGATCGAAGTAGAAGCCGGCAAGGCTATGTGCCTGGCTGAGTACGAAGCCTACGCCCCCGCCGCTGCTCCCGTGGCTGCTCCCGTAGCTGCTGCTCCCGCTGCCGTTGCTGCCGCTCCCGTGGCCGCTGCTCCCGCAGCCCCCGCTGTTTCCGTTACCGGCGGCGCTACCGTTACCGCTCCCATGCCCGGCACCATCCTGAAGGTCAATGTTCAGGTAGGCCAGACCGTTAAGGCCGGCCAGCTGCTTTGCGTGCTGGAAGCTATGAAGATGGAAAACGAGATCGTCGCTCCTGAGGACGGCGTTGTTTCCTCCGTTCCCGCTTCCAAGGGCGCTTCCGTAGATACCGGCGCTGTGCTGGTTACCATCGGCGGCACTGCTGTGGCCGCTGCCCCCGCTCCCGTAGCTGCTCCTGTTGCAGCCCCCGCCCCTGTTGCCGCTCCCGCTCCCGTGGCCGCTGCTCCCGTAGCCGCCGTTGCCGGTGAGGCTGTTAAGGCTCCCATGCCCGGCACCATCCTGAAGGTAAATGTTCAGGTTGGCCAGAGCGTTGCCGCAGGCCAGCTGCTGTGCGTGCTGGAAGCCATGAAGATGGAAAACGAGATCGTTGCTCCCCGGGCCGGTACCGTTGCCCAGGTGATCGCCGCCAAGGGCGCATCCGTAGATACCGATGCTACCCTGATCGTGCTGAACTAAAGCCATAAACCAAAGCAGTTGCAAGGCCAAAAGCTTTGCAACTGCTTTTTCTTTATTTTTGGCTTATTCTCTCTTCAAAAAGCTTCAAGACCCCGGCCAGATCCTCCGGCAGGCGGGCAATGCACTGGGCTTTCAGCGCCTTGGGCACGCCGTAGTAGCCCTCGGCGATGCTGCCGGCAATGGCAGCAAGGGTATCGCAGTCCCCGCCCAGGGAAACGGCTGTGCGGATCACATCCTCGAAGCTTTCTCCCTCCAAAAAGGCGGTGATCGCCTCCGGCACGGTTTCCTGGCAGGATTCTACATGCCGGTAATGGCGGCGGATCTCATGGCAGGTGCGGCTCAGGTCGTAGCCGAAAGCATCCCGGATATAGGCCTTGATCTGCTCCTTGGTGCTGCCGGTGCGGGCCAAAAAGATGGCCGCCGCCGTGGCCTGGGCGCCTTTGATGCCCTCGGGATGGTTGTGGGTGACCTCTGCGGAAAGCTCAGCCATTTGCAGCACCGTGGGCAGGTCATCATACAGCCATGCCACCGGCGATACCCGCATAGCCGAGCCGTTGCCAAAGCTGTAATAGGGCTGGGGGTCTTGGCTGTCCAGCCATTGCCCAAAGCGCAGGCCGTAACCGGCGAAGCTGTAGCGGCGTCCCCAGCGCTGCATGGCGCTTACCAGCTCGCGGCGGAGCAACGCCCGGTCTTCACCCCCCTCCAGAAAGGCCTGGGCTACGGCTGCGGTCATTACCGTATCGTCGGTAAACATAGAGTATCGGGAAAACAGAGGGAACTCCTTGGTCTTGTCCCCCAGGTCAAATTCGTAGGGGCTTCCGATGATATCCCCCAAAATCGCGCCGTACATAGTCTTACCCCCTGGTGTTATAGTCTTCGTCTACCTGCTGCTTCCACGCTTCGCTCATGGGGCGGCTGGAGCGAATGCTGCAAACCGCCTCGCTGACGGCTTGGTAGATCACCGCCGTACCCTTGCCGTCGGCGTGGTAGTTGGCGGCCCGGCTCTCGTCAATGCCAAAGCGGGCAGCCTCCCGGGCGGCATCGATATTGGCTGCCAGGAACAGAAATTCCCAACCGTATTTTTCCTTTTGCCGCTGGATCATTTGCTTTACCTTGGCGTAGCTGTAGCGGCGGCTGGCGTTTTCCATGCCGTCGGTGGTGATCACAAAAACCGTCTTTTCCGGCCGGTCCTCCTCCCGGGCATACTTATGCACATTGCCGATATGGTGGATCGCCCCGCCAACGGCATCCAGCAGCGCGGTGCAGCCGCTTACATAGTAGTCCTTCCCGGTCATAGGCGCTACTTCTTCCAGCGCCACCCGGTCGTGAAGCACCTGGCTGTCATTGGAAAACAGCACCGTGGATACAATGGCCTGCCCGGCTTCTCCTTTCTGCTTTTCCAGCATGCCGTTAAAGCCGCCGATGGTGTCCGCCTCCAGGCCGGACATAGACCCGCTGCGGTCGAGAATAAATACCAGCTCTGTAAGATCCTTTTTCATAATAAATACCTCCTATCATTCCCTTGCCTGCCGGGCTTGGCCCGGTTTGTTCTTACAAGGGTATTATAGGAGGTTTTTGGCCGCATTTGGTCAACTGCCAGGGGACTTTTATACTAATTCTTAATAGAAGGCTTTAAAACCTCGCCGAGGATAAATTTCGCCAGAAAAGGCCGAGGACGACGGTGGGCTTTGGCTGCCCACCTAGGACGAGTACGCATTATGGCGGAATTTTGACCGGCGAGGATGAAAGGATTCTATTAAGATTTAGTATTATACCCCCAGCAGACTTTGATCAAATTCATACAGCGCAATATTGATCTGCACAATGTTGTAGTTTTTCTTTTCAATAAAATAGCGGATGATCAGGTCGAATTTGCTGCTGCCGGAAAGGGTGTAGCCCGCCCGGCCGATGAGATCCTGGGTTTGCTCCACATTCAGCTCCAAAGCAATGGCCAGAGCCAGGGCGGTGGGTTTTGTGGGCTTGTAGCCGGGATTGTTGCGGATCTTGGAAAAATGCTGCTTGGTCAGGCCCGCTTTTTTGTAAATTTCCGAATCTTTTTTGCCGGAGCTGTCGATCAGCTTCAGCAGAGTTTCGCTAAAGCCCGCATCCGCCTGCTGCAAAAGCTGGGCCAGGCTCAGCTCCTGGGAAGGCATTTGCGCTTGGGGTTGGGCGAAGCTGGCGCATTCGTAATCGGCCATAGGCCGGCTGAGGGCTGCCTGCTTGCGCCGGACGGCGCTGCTGCAAACCGGCCGGCAGTCTTCCCGGGGCAGGTTATCTTGCAGATAGTTGGCCACATCCGAAAACAGCTTTTCCGAGAGCCTATAGCTGGTTTCGTCGTAAACTACCAGGTAAACCTCCATTTCCTGCTCCAGCAGAAACCGGCTGAAGGCATCTATGGCGATCTGCAAAGCTCTGTCCTTGGGAAAACCGAAGCTGCCGGAGGAGATTAGGGGAAAGGCAATGCTGCCAAGCTCCATTTCCCGGGCCTTTTCCAGCGCCGCGCTGTAGCAGGCGAAAAGCTGAGCCTCCTCGCCCATTTCTCCCCCCAGCCAAAACGGCCCTACGGTATGGATCACATACCGGCAGGCAAGGCCATAGCCCCCGGTAACCGCTACCTGCCCACTGTACAGCATGGGAAGCGCCTGGCAAGCCTGGGCCAGAGCAGGGCCGGCGGCTCTATGCACCGCAAGATCCGTGCCGCCGCTGCCGGAAAACCGGTTGTCTGTAGGGTTTACAATGGCATCTACCGCCATTTTGGTAAGATCGTTTCGCACCACCGTAAAGGGCATACCGCCACCTCCTTTTTTGCCATTGTAGCACGGCGCTTTTCATTTTTCAATACCTGCCAGGCCTTACGGTAAGCTTGCGCCTGAAAGCGCTGCTGTTCTTTACAGTAAGTCAAATACCGAATCTATATATATTTTTTCATTTTGACGGTTTGGAGGTTTCTTGCCCTCTGGGCTTTACATTCGGGCAATCTGGGGGTATAATATATGGGTAAAAATATGCGTTTTTAGGAGATGCCTATGTTAGACAAACTCCGGGCGGTGGAAAACCGCTATGAAGAGCTTTGCGCCCGGTCTGAGCAGCCGGAATTTTATAACGATCCCAAAAAAGCCGCTGCCCAGCTGCGGGAAAAGAACGATTTAGAGCCTATCGTAGAATCCTTCCGGGCCTATAACCGCTCTCAGCAGGAGATGGCGGATGCCCAGGAGCTGATGGGCGACCCGGAGATGAAGGAGCTGTGCCAGGAGACCTTTGCCAGCGCCAAGGCAGACTGCGAGCGGCTATACCGGGAGCTTCAGCTTTTGCTTTTGCCCAAAGACCCTAACGATGAAAAGAGCGTTATCGTAGAGATCCGCGGCGGCGTAGGCGGCGAGGAAAGCGCCTTGTTTGCCCACAGCCTTTTCCGTATGTACTCTATGTACGCCGCCCAAAAGGGCTGGAAGATCGAGCTGCTTAACTGCAACGAAACGGAGCTGGGCGGCGTAAAGGAAGCGGATTTTATCGTAGACGGCAGGGGAGCTTACTCCCGGTTAAAGTACGAATCCGGGGTGCATCGGGTGCAGCGCGTGCCGGAAACGGAGTCCGGCGGCCGGGTGCATACCTCTACCGCCACGGTAGCCGTTCTGCCGGAGATGGAAGAGGTGGATGTTACCATCAACCCTGACGATATTGAGATGCAGGTCTACCGGGCCAGCGGCGCCGGCGGCCAGCATGTTAACAAGACCAGCTCCGCTGTTCGCCTGATCCACAAGCCCTCGGGCATCGTGGTAGCCTGCCAGGAGGAGCGCAGCCAGCAGCAAAACCGGGAAAAATGTATGCGGATGCTGGCCAGTAAGCTCTATGAGATGGAGCAGGAGCGCATTTCCTCGGAAGTGACCGGCATGCGCCGCAGCCAGGTTGGCACCGGCATGCGCAACGAGCGCATCCGTACCTACAATTTCCCCCAGGGCCGGGTAACGGACCACCGGGTAAACCTTACCCTTTATAAGATCGATTCTGTAATGAACGGCGCTCTGGACGAGATCATCGATGCCCTGGCCACAGCGGACCAGGCCGAGAAGCTGAAAAACGCCCAAAGCTGAGAGGACAAGCTATGACATATCTAACCAACTCCCCGGAGGAAACCCAAGCTCTGGGCGCCAAGCTGGGGGCAAAATTGCAGCCCGGCGCGGTGATCGCCTACCGGGGGGACTTAGGGGCAGGCAAGACCGCCTTTACCCGGGGCATTGCCCAGGGCCTGGGCGCCAGCGATATGGTAACCAGCCCTACCTATACCATCGTAAACGAATATTTATCCGGCCGTATGCCCCTTTTCCATTTTGATATGTACCGCCTGCCGGATAGCGACAGCCTTTTTGACATTGGCTGGGAAGACTATTTAGAGCGCGGCGGCGTGTGCGCCGTGGAGTGGAGCGAAAATGTGGCCGATGCTATGGAAGATGCCATTATCATCTCCATTGAAAAAACCGGTGAAGAATCCCGGCGGATCACCATAGAAGGAGGGCCTGAGCTTGAAGATCTTAGCCTTTGAAACCTCTGCCAAGGCCGCTTCCGTGGCCCTTATGGATGAAACCCGGCTTTTGGGCCAAAGCTATCAAAATACCGGCCTGACCCATAGCCAAACCCTTCTTACCATGGCCGAGGACTTAATGAAAACCTGCGGCTGTACCGCCCGGGACATTACCGCTGTAGCCGTAGCCGCGGGGCCGGGCAGCTTTACCGGCGTGCGCATCGGTGTAGCTGCCGCCAAGGGCTTTGCCTGGGGCAGCCAGATCCCTTGCTACGGCGTTTCTACCCTGGAAGCCATGGCCCGCAGCTTAGGGGTATACAGCGGCATCGTCTGCCCGGTGATGGATGCCCGGCGCAGCCAGGTATACAACGCCCTTTTCCGCATGGAGTTGGGAAAATGCACAAGAATCGCCCCGGACCGGGCCATATCCCTGGCCGATCTTGGGGCAGAACTCCAAAATTTCAGCGAGCCTGTTTTTTTAGTGGGCGATGGCAGCATTTTGTGCTATAATTCTTTGTTGGAGAGAGTTCCCTGCCTGGTCTGCCCGGCAGAGCACCGTATGCACCAAAAGGCGGACGGCGTGGCCCTTTGCGCCCGGGATATGATCGCCCGGGGAGAAGCTGGCAATGCCGAGAGCTTAGCGCCCAACTACCTGCGCCTTTCCCAGGCCGAGCGGGAACGCTTGGAAAAAGAGAAAAAATAAAGGAGATAGAGAATATGGCAACTGTACATGTATTGGACCACCCTCTGATCCAGCATAAGCTGGCGATCCTTCGCAATAAGAATACCAGCGTAAAGGAATTTCGTGAGCTCATCAGCGAGATTGCCGGCCTGATGTGCTACGAGGCTACCCGCAACCTGCCCACCGAAGAGGTAGAGATTGAAACCCCCGTGGCCAAGGCCAAGGTAAAGATGCTTGCCGGCAAGAAGCTGGCTATCATTCCCATCCTGAGAGCGGGCCTGGGCATGGTGGACTCCATGGTAGATATGATCCCCTCCGCAAAGATCGGCCACATCGGCCTTTACCGGGATCCTGAAACCCACCTGCCCGTAGAATACTACTGCAAGCTGCCTGATGATATTGAAAACCGCCAGGTTTATGTGGTAGACCCCATGCTGGCTACCGGCGGCAGCGCCGTTGCCGCTATCGATTTTCTTAAGAAGTACGGCTGCAAGAACATTATTATGATGAACATTATCGGCTGCCCCGAGGGCGTAAAGGCCGTGCAGGAAGCCCACCCCGATGTGGAAATGTACCTGGCCGCCGTAGACGAGCGGCTCAATGACCACGCCTATATCGTGCCCGGCCTGGGCGACGCCGGCGACCGCATTTTCGGCACCAAATAATCCCAATTAAAAAACCGGCCTGTGAAAAATCACAGGCCGGATATTTTTATCTTACAAAGGATGTCTTCAGGCAGGTGCTCCAGGTCTCGCCGGGGGCGATGGAAGCCGCCGCGGGCTTTTCTTCCCATTTTATGCCGCCCCTTTCCGGGCTGGGCAGGCTGTTCCAGGGCTCTATGCATACAAATTTGGGCATACCGGGCTTGCTCCAGATCAGGGTATAGGGGAAGCCCTCCAGGCTGCATACCACGCCCCGGCCGGTATCCTTTTCGTAAAGGCCCAAGCTCTTGGAGGTAAGGTTTACCATGCAGTGGCTGTCGTTGGCAAAAAGCTTCTCGTCGATGGGAAGGGAGCGGATATTGTTGGCAAGATAGTAGCACTTTCCGTTTACCAGACCCCGGGGCGCCGTTTCCAGGCACAGAGGGGACTCCGTATTGGAAAACCGCAGCTCGTAATCCGTAGCCTTGTGGTTTTCGTCAAAGGGGACAGTAAAGGCAGGGTGGTAGCCGATGCCGAAATGCATCTGCGCTTCGTCCCGGTTTTCTACGGTAAGGGTATGGTGCAGGGTGTCGCCCTCCAGCGTAAAGGAGGACAGCAGCCGGAACTTATAGGGCCAAACCGCCAGGGTATCCGGCGTTTGCGTCAGCTGCAGCACGATGGCATCCTTATTCTTATACAGCAGCTCATGCTCCATGGTGCGGGCAAAGCCGTGCTGGGTGCCGGCTTCGTATACCTTCCCCTTAGTCTCCAGCTTGCCCTCCTTGAGCCGGCCGCAGAAGGGGAAAAGGATGGGGGCGTGGTAGCCCCAAACGGCGGGGTCTGCCTTCCACATATGCTCTACCCCGTCGCTCTTTCTTACTACGCTCTTTACCTGAGCGCCCCAGGTAGTTACCGTTACCTTCAGAATCTCGTTTTCCAGGCTGTATTCCATAGTAGCTCCTTTCTTATCTCGTCAAAAGGTAGTAGCCCAGCACCAGCGCGCCCAGCACGATGCGGTACACGCCGAAGGCGCTGAAGCTATGCCGTCTTACATACTCCATAAGGGCCTTGATCACCGCCAGGCTCACCAGGAAAGCGCAAACGCAGCCGATGGCCAGTATGCCCCATTCCTTGCCGGACATTTGGGCCCCGTCCAGCACAAATTTAACAGCCTTCAAGCCGCTGGCGCCCAGCATGGTGGGGATTGCCAAAAAGAAGGAGAATTCCGCCGCTGCGCTGCGGCCCACCCCCAGGAAGATGGCTCCCAGAATGGTAGCGCCGGAGCGGGAGGTGCCGGGGATCAGGGCCAGGCACTGGAAGCAGCCGATGAGGATGGCCGTGGGGTAGTCGATGGCGTGTACATCGGCAATGCCGCATTTTTCATTCCGATTGCGCCGCTCTACCCAGATAAAAGCAATGCCGTATACGATCAAAGCGATGGCTACTACCACATGGTTGTATAAATGCTCGTCCATCCAGTCGTCGAAAAGCAAGCCAATCACCGCGCTGGGCAGCACCGCCGCCACAACCTTAAACCAAAGGCTCCAGGTGTCTTTTTTCTGGGCAGCGTCCTTTTTGGGGGAGAAGGGGTTGAGCTTATGGAAAAACAGCAGGATCACCGCCAAAATAGCCCCCAGCTGGATCACTACATTGAACATCTCCATAAATTCTTCCGAAACCTTCATGGGCAATAGCTCGTCCAGCAGGATCAGATGCCCCGTAGAAGAAATGGGCAGCCATTCGGTAATGCCCTCTAAAATGCCGTAAAACAGCGCTTTGATAAAATCCATAATATACCTCCTGTTTCTACCGTTATGATACCGCCTGGCGCGTGATTTTTCAAGGCTAACTTTAACAAATTGTTCACCCCATTTCCCATTTATAGGCTATAATATAGAAGAGAAATCATCGCTATATTACAGGAGGGAAAACTATGGCTGTTTCTGTATTGATCGTAGAAGACGACCGCAATATTTGTGAGCTTTTGCAGCTGTATCTGGAAAAAGAGGGCTACGCCGTTACCACCGCTTTTGACGGCGGCCAGGGTCTGGCCAAGTTCCGCTCCATTAAGCCGGATCTGGTGCTGCTGGATGTTATGATGCCGGTAATGGACGGCTGGGCTGTCTGCCGGGCTATCCGGGCGGAGGCGGCTACCCCCATCATCATGCTTACCGCCAAGGGCGAAACCGACGATAAGGTGACCGGCCTGCGCACCGGCGCGGACGATTATATTACCAAGCCCTTTGAAATGAAAGAGGTCTTGGCCCGTATGGAGGCTGTGCTGCGGCGCAGCACCGGCGCTTCCGCCGAAAAGAAGGCCCGCCGCCTGGTGTACGACAAGCTGACCGTGGACATGGACGCTTTCGAGCTGACGGTAGACGGCAAAAAGGTGGATACGCCCCCAAAAGAGATGGAGCTGCTTTACTACCTGGCTTCTTCTCCCAACCGGGTGTATACCCGCAACCAGCTGCTCGACGAGGTTTGGGGCTTCGACTATTTTGGCGACAGCCGCACCGTTGATGTGCATATCAAGCGCCTGCGGGAAAAGCTGGAAAATGTATCCGACCGCTGGAGCCTGAAAACCGTCTGGGGCGTTGGGTATAAATTTGAGGTTTTATAAACCTCAAATTTAACTAAGTTTGCCTAGCGGCAAGTGAAGTTTATTGCATAAGTGAAGTTACTTCGTAGTGAAGTTTCGCCTTTGGCGAAGTAAATAGCAAACTTAACTTCACTTGGCAATCGCCAAACTTCACTGGCATTGCCAACTTCACTTTTGCGAAGCAAAAACTTCACTTTTCCGAATGAGGTTTATTTATGCGGATAGTGTTTTTTAATCTTCGCAGCTTACATGATGAATCAGGAGGAACGCAAGCATGAGAACTACCTTTGGCCGTACCTTTCTGCCTGCGGCTATGGTATTGCTGGCAGCGCTGCTGATCGTAGGCATTGCGCTGAAGCTGCTGGTAAGCAGCTATATGAAGGAGCAGGCCGTTTCTTCCCTGGAAAAGGATGGCCAGGCCATCTGCGAGCTGGCCTCTGCCTACTATTCTTCGGAAACCTCTGCCTCCCGCCACGATTTTATGCTGAATCTTACCCTGGTTTCCCGGGTTTCCGGCGGCGACGCGGTTATTTTCGACCGGGAGGGCATCCTGCTGCTTTGCTCCGATGCTCCCTTCGGCTGCAAGCATCAGGGCCTGCAGGTAAACCGCAGCTATATCGACCGGGTGCTGGAAAAAGGCAAGGTGGTAGATACCGGCCGCTTTAAGGGGCTTTACGAAGAATCCCGCTTTGTAGTCACCCAGCCCCTTTTCCATGCCGTTAACGGCAAGCTCCTGGGCTTTGTTATGGTATCTGCCCCTACCCGGGACTATATGCAGGTAGAGCGGCGCATCAGCAATATTTACATCATGCTTTCCGTGCTGGTGGTGGCCGCCGCCATGATCATTATGAGCATCTACGCCCGGCAGCAGAGTAAGCCTCTGCGGGCTATGGCAAAGGCAGCCCACGCCTTTGGCCATGGGGATCTGAACGCCCGGGTGCGCCTGGATAAGGGCTATACCCGGGAAACGGAAGAGCTGGCCCTGGCCTTTAACAATATGGCCTCTTCCCTGCAAAAAACGGAATACCAGCGCCAGGAGTTTGTGGCCAATGTGTCCCATGAGCTGAAGACCCCTATGACCACCATCAGCGGCTACCTGGACGGCATCCTGGACGGCACCATCCCCGAGGAGCGCCGGGAGCATTATATGCGCATCGTTTCCGATGAGACCAAGCGCCTGAGCCGCCTGGTGCGCAGCATGCTGGATATCTCCCGGCTGCAGGAGCAGGCCATTCCCGACGAGAAAAAGACCCGCTTTGACCTGCTGGAGTGCGTTGGCCGGGTGCTGCTCACCTTTGAAGGCAAGATCACCGGCAAGGATCTGCAGGTGGATGTAGATTTTCCCGATTGCCCGGTATATACCCGGGCGGCGGAGGATTCCATAACCCAGGTTGTATACAACCTTTTGGACAACGCGGTAAAATTCTGCCCCCAGGGGGGCGAGCTGAGCATCCGCATTACCAAAACCAACCAAAAAGCCTATGTTGGCATCGCTAATTCCGGCCAGACCATCCCCGCGGAGGAGCTGCCTTTGGTTTTTGACCGCTTCCATAAGCTGGACAAAAGCCGCAGCGAAAACCGGGACGGCTGGGGCCTTGGCCTGTATATCGTAAAAACCATTATCAGTAGCCATGGCGAGAACATCTCCGTTACCAGCCGCGATGGCCGCACCGAATTTTCCTTTACCCTACCAATTGTGATCTGAGGTTAGTCTATGCGCAAAAACGCCCCCAACCCAAGCTCCCAGGCAGAGCCCTGGAGCCCCAGTACCTACCAAACCGGCTCTACCACCCCGCCAAAAAGCCGCAACGGGCTGATCGCCGTGCTGCTGGTGGTGGTGATATTGCTTTGCGGCGTGGTTACCGTGCTGGGCATTACCAATGTAAAGCTGTTTCGCATCCTTTCCGGCCAGGAAGACGGCGAGGTGCTGCCCGTATTCCTGGCAGGCTCCCGCAGCCGCGCTACCTCTGCCGACGATGCTTCCCCTTACGAAGAGCGCAGCGTTACCCTTTCGCGCCCTCTGGGCATTGAGGGGGAGAGCGTGCCCAAAGTGCATCAGCTTTACTACTGCCTGCCCTGCGGGCTGTATGTAAGCAATATCGAGCCGGAAGCCTCCGCTTTCCGCCGGGGTCTGCAGCCCGGGGACATTATCACCCATGTGGACGGCTTTGCCATTGAATTTGAAGAGGATTTTACCGCTGCGCTTAGCAACTACGCCCCCGGGGATCTGGTGACCCTTACGGTATACCGCAACGCCAATATCTTCCCGGTGATCGTAGAAGTGCAGCCAACGAGGTAGCTTATGGAGCCTATTTTTCGCAAACAATTTACCGTTGAAGACATTCATGCCGACAGCTCCCTGCGCTTAAAGCCCTCTGCGCTGCTGTATTTTGTGCAGGAGGCCGCCGGCGGCCACTGCCTGCAGCTGCAGCTGAGCTGGGAGGATCTGGCAAAGCGGGGGCTTTTCTGGGCAGTGATCCGCAACCGCACCCAGATCACCCGCCTGCCCCTTTCCGGCGAGACCATTACCGTAGAAACCTGGCCCATGCCTACTACCCGGGTGGCCTATCCCCGCAGCGTTATCGCTTACGATGCCCTGGGGCAGGAGCTTTTCCGCTCTGTCAGCCTTTGGGTGCTGATGGATATAAACGACCGGGCTATGATTTTGCCGGGCAAGAGCGGGGTAGAGGTAAACGGCCTGATCCGGGGCAATGAGCTGAAAGCCCCCGGCAGCCTGGTGCCCAAGCCCCTGGCAAACACCGCCCAGCGCCATGTTTATTACTCCAACTTAGACCGCAACGGCCACATGAACAACACCTTCTATATGGATTGGGTGGCCGACCTGCTGGACCGCAGCTATCACCACAGCCATACCCCCCGGGAATTTACCCTTTGCTACCTGAGCGAGGCCCTGGAGGGCCAGGATATCCGGCTGCAATGGCAGCTGGACGGAAGCGGCCTTTTGCAGGTAAATGGCTACCGGGAGGATACATCTGTCCCCGGTGAAAACCACAGAGTTTTCTCCGCCCAGGTTATGTTTGAAGAAGATAACAGCCTTTGATTTTCTGTGTTCTGTAAACCAAAAGCTCTCCACAGTTTGCTGTCGAACTGTGGAGAATTTTTTTGTAAAACCGGGAAAAATGCGGTTTTATCAAGGATTTTCCCAGGTTTTCCTGTGAATAAACCTGTGGAGAATGTGAATAACTGCTTTGTAAAAATTGCCAGGAAATTCCATAATTTTATGTTTATGTAAACCATGTGTTTTGTAACCGCCCGCCATTTGTTTTACCTTGACAGCAGGTAAGAGTTTTAGTATAATCCTCTTATTCTATATATAAAAATAAGGAGAATATGCTATGAACTGTCCCAAATGCGGCGGTAACAACGACGACGGCGCAGCCTTTTGCGCATACTGCGGCGGCGCGCTGAATGCCGCTCCCCAGAACTATTACGCGCCCCCTGCCCAGCCCAATGCTTACCAGCCTAACCCCTACCAGCCCAACGCTTACGGCTGCAGCACCTCCCCGGAGGTCAAAACCGTAAAGGAAAACATCCCCCTGGGCATCCTGGGTGCGGTGATTGGCTCGCTGCTGGGCGTTGCTTCCATCGTGCTGTTTTTCCAGATGAACCTGGTATCTGCCATTTCCGGCGTGATCCTGGCTTTCTGCACCCTCAAGGGCTATGAGATCCTGGGTAAGAAGCTGAGCAATTTTGGCATTATCATCTGCATCCTCGTTATGCTGGCCGCCCCGATGATCGCCTTTGTATTTGACGAAGCTATTTTCCTGGTAAAAAATTGGAATATGGGCTTTGGCGATTCCGTAGAGTTTATCATCGAGTCTATCAAATCCGGCCTGATCACCTTTGAGGAGATCATGGAGCGTGTTGGCAAGGTATACCTGTTCGCGGCTATCGGCGCCGTAGGCATTATTATCAACGCCTTCCAGAAAAACAAGAAATAACAATATCCAACCATAACGGCGGGAGCAAGCCTCCCGCCCTACCACATGTCCGCAAAGACATCGTAGGGCGGGGGTTTACTCCCGCCGTAAGCTTTTATTCTTTGAATGTATAAGAATATATGGGCTATTAGAATGTTTTTACACTCTTTTTTCCAAGGTATGGGCCGAAAGGCCGCTTAGATGCACCCGATTCATGCCGTATTCGCTGGTAACCAAAAAACTTTTGGGCAGATCGTCGCAGGGAACTACCTGGCCCTGCTCCTCCGCCTGGGCCAGAAATTCCCGGGTACGCTTGGAGGTGGAGGTATTGTCCATATCAAAAATACCCACAATGCTGCTGGCCCTTACCGCCATATCATTGCCGATGGATAGATACATAAAAACCCCCATATCTGATCGTAGGGACACCCCTCCCGGGGTGTCCGCTTAATTTTCGCAAACAGTAGATCTCGGACACCCGAGGACGGGTGTCCCTACAGAATCTGAATTGGTACAACTATACCTTAAACTTTTGGGCCTCGGCTACCGCCAGCTCATCGCAGCGGTTATTTTTGGGGTTGTCGGCGTGGCCTTTTACCCAGTGGTAGCGCATGTGGTGCTTTTCCGTAAGCTCCAGAAGCTGCGCCCAAAGCTCCGGGTTCAGGGCAGGCTTTTTATCCGCCCTTTTCCAGCCCCGGCTGCGCCAGGACACCGCCCAGCCCTTTTGCAGGCCGTCGATCACATACTTGGAGTCGCTGTAAAGCTCTACGATGCAGCTTTCTTTCAGGGCCTTCAGCCCTTGGATCACAGCGGTAAGCTCCATGCGGTTGTTGGTGGTTTCCATTTCCCCGCCGGAAAGCTCTTTTTCGAAGCCGTTATACTCCAAAATCGCCCCCCAGCCCCCGGGGCCGGGATTGCCGGAGCAAGCGCCGTCGGTATATAAAGTAACTGTTTTCATTTTATTTCCCCTATCCCACCCGCGCGGAATCGGCATCCGGTGGTAAAAATAAGCTGTAACGCTGCGGTTGTAACATTACCGGGCGTAACTGTTAACCGGGATTTGAACCCGGGCGCCGCCCCGGCGCAGCCTTTATGCTTGCCTCACACCTCAGGCAAAGAGCTTGATGCCCGCCTTCCACGCAACCAAGTTATATGGGCGGCAATAGCCGCCCATGCTAGACTGTCTAAAAATCCATCTCATGGAATAATAATGTAGGGGCGAGCAGTGTGTCAAGTGTAACATGGTACACACCAGTGTAAGGACATAGTACACAACTTATATCCTTGCAATGAATCGGTGAATCAGTTGTCCATCCTTGGTATCAAACTCTGCAATTTTGAAGTTCCGATAACAAGCGACAAATGTTT
>JAFSBW010000044.1 GCA_017437095.1 Oscillospiraceae bacterium | reverse complement strand
TTAGAAGCGCAAAGCGCTTTTGACATATAAAAGATGGGTAACACCCATCCATAAGAGTTTGTGTTGATTGCCATGAGGGTCCACCTGTTCCCATCCCGAACACAGAAGTTAAGCTCATGTGCGCCGACAATACTTGCAGGGTGACTTGCCGGGAAGATAGGTAACGCAAACATAAAAAGAGTCAAGCGAAAGCTTGGCTCTTTTTTTATATGTAGGGCCACCCGTCCCCGGGTGTCCGCCCCTATGGCCATATCCGCATTGGACACGGACACCGCAGGAGCGGTGCCCCTACGCATACGATTTAAATCTTAATGTAGGGCGGGGGGCTTGCCCCCGCCGAAAAGGTTGGTAAAGCAAAGCAGTTCGATTGACCAAGCAGGAACACCCGTCCTCGGATGCCCGCACGCTCTTTTTACATAGTTATAATTTAATTACCGCATCCAGGCAGAGCTTTAGCGCGTATTCATATGCATTGCCGCCCCAATTTCGCTCGTCGTATTTTTCCACATCGGCAAGGCTGTCTGCGGTATATAGGATCATACCCCAGGTAGCTTCCCGGAAGGCGGAAACGGCGGCCAGAGCCGAACATTCCATTTCAACGACGGCACAGCCTTCACTCTTGCGGTAGGCTACCTTTTCTTTGGTTTCCCGAAAGAATCCGTCTGTTGACCAAGTGATGACCTCCTGATATTTCATCCCGTGTTCCAGTACAGTTTCTTTGATTGCTTTTCTTGCTTTATTGCCGGTCTCTATAAACCGGGAAGGGGGAGCGTAGTGATAAGATGTGCCTTCGTCGCGCAGGGCTTTGCTCGGTACGAGAAAGGTGCTTTCAGGAAATTTTTCCAGCGCGCCGCATGAGCCTGCGGATATGATCTTTCGCACGCCGTAGCCGATCAGCCAATCAAGCAGCTGCGCCGCAGGTGCAGCGCCTACAGGCGCTTGGCAGAGAACGATCTCTTCACCCTTATATTCGGTTATGTAGATTGGGTATGCCTTCGTTGCGCTTATAAAATTAGATACCTTACGGGCTTGCGTCTTCTTTGCATATTCATCGATATACCCGCCCAGAAAAGCAAAGACACATTTTTGAGGGAGCTTTAAATCTAATTTTTCGTGTGTAGGGTTGATAACCGCTGTTTGCTCAGTGTCAAACTCCAATATGGGTATTTCGTTTTTTATGATACTCATGTTATCACCTGCTAAAAACAAAAAGGATTTTCTATATTCTCAGCGCCAAATACTTTTACAGCCATTCGGTACATTGCTTTTGCATGGATCCGATCGTGCCAAATAAAACGGCGTATAACCTTGCGCAGCGACCAAGCCTCTGCGTAGCTTCCTTCAGCTACTGCATTTTTGAGAAAACCAGGTTTAGCTTCAAGCGCTTCAAATCCATGCTTACGGCAATCGTATATATTGCCGCTGTTATTCGACTCAATATTAATTTCTGCAAAATAATACGCATTTACATTCTTTGTATGTTCGTACATTTCGTAAGCGGAACGGGGAACTTGACCGTAAAAAGTTTTCCGCTCCGCTTTGGCTGTTGCGCTCTTATCGGGAATAGAATCGTACAGGGCAAGAAAATCCTTTGCCGATTTTAATGCAAGATTTTTTAGCTTATTATATTCTTCTATGGTCAGCGGTACTTGTTCGCTTTCAAAAAGCACATCGGAATCGGCATCTTTAATCGCCAATTCGGAAGCTTTTTCTTCAACGATCATAATTTCTGTGGCATCGGCAGGAGCTTCTCCTAACCATTTAAGATAAGATGCGATTTCCTGGGGCATTTTCGCCATTGCTATGGCAAGGGTTTGGCCACGGGTATATGCGCCGATATGATCTACCGCATAAAGCAAAGTATCATTGCCGTTATGTTCCCATACACAGTTTACCTTCATATCATTGACCTCTCTCCAGTACAGCATTCGCAAAAAAATAACGCAGACCTTACGCCTGCGCCGCAAATATACACTTTACCCGATAGTCACTGGGCAAGAATGTAAGGAGCAGGGCAAACCAAATCCATGCAAACATTGCTGGAATAATTCATGCCTTTCGCTCCTTTCATCAAAACTGGGTTTATTATAATATCCTATGAAAATATTGTCAAGTAATCTGCTGCCGGAAGCTGGGGAAACCGCTGGCGAAGAAAAGCTGTTGATTTCTTGCTTCTATTTGCTATAATGAAGAAAAAAGGAGTTTTTTGATATGGATAGGATCATTACGGTTACCGGTACGGGCAATATTTCTGTTGCGCCGGATACCATTGAGCTTTCTATTTCTGTTTCTGATTTAAAGAAAGCCTACAATAAGGCTTTTGACGGCGCAAACGGCAAGGCGGTGCGTCTGCAGGAGGCTGTTAAAGCTGTTGGCTTTGAAGAAGACTCGCTGAAAACCACCAATTTCCGCGTGGATACCCGCTATGAAAGCATCCGGGACGATAAGGGAAATTACAAGCAGCAATTTACCGGCTATGCCTGCTGCTATGATATGAAGCTGAGCTTTGCTTTTGATACGGGCCTGCTCGCTAAGGTGCTGGGCCAGATCGCGGACTGCGGCGCTGAGCCGGAGCTGAATATCCGCTTTACGGTAAAGGATACGGATGCTGTGCGCAAGGAGCTTCTGGAAAATGCCGCCCAGAATGCTCTGGAGAAAGCAAATATCCTTTGCAAAGCATCCGGCGTGCAGCTCGGTGAGCTTGTGGCCATTGATTACAATTGGGCAGATCGCGCGCTGGTGTCCAATACCCGGTTTGAGGTGAGCAACGATGCCATGCCTTTGATGGCTAAGCGCGCTTCCGGGCCTTCTATTACGCCGGACGATATCCAGGTAAAGGACAGCGCCGTTTTCCGCTGGACGATCCTGTAAAATGGGAGCTGCTGGTATGGGCATATTCTTAGATCTGCTGTTCCCCAGAAAATGTGTACTCTGCCAGCGTATCCTTTCCCGGAGAGAGGAAAGCCTCTGCGCCGCATGCCGGGCAGAAATTGAGCCAAGACCCATGGGAAAGCACAAACTTCCTCACATCGCCCGCTGGTACGCGCTGTGGGATTATGAGGGCAAGGTGCCGGAGAGCATCCACCGTTTTAAGTTCCGAGCCCACCCCGGTTATGCCCAGGAGTATGCCAAGCTGTTGGCGCAGCAGCTGGAAATGCTGGAATTCCCGGAGCCGGATTATATTTCCTGGGTGCCTATTAGCGCAAAGAGGCGCAGAAACCGCGGCTACGATCAGGCGCAGCTTTTGGCCAGGCATTTATCCAACGAGGTGGATATTCCTTTTGTTAGAGTGCTCAATAAGACCGTGAATAACCCGCCCCAATCTACCATTCGCGGAGAAGCTCAGCGCAGAGCCAATGTTTTGGGCGCGTACAGCATTGATGATCCTGAATATGTAATAGGCAAGAAGTTACTATTGCTGGACGATGTTCTAACTACGGGAGCTACTGCAGGGGAGTGCGCCAGGGTGCTGCTCACGGCCGGAGCTAGGGAGGTTGCGCTGGTTACTGTTGGCGCTGTACCTCGGATAAAATAATTAAAAAAATATCAAAAAAACTGAAATTAGTGCTTGCATTTTCCTGCGTGATATGGTATTATACTTTGGCACGTGAGAGCGTCGCATGCGCCGATAGCTCAGTTGGATAGAGTGACTGACTACGAATCAGTAGGTCGGGGGTTCGAGTCCCTTTCGGCGTACCAAAGAAGAATAATCCGAACCACATTTGCGGGTTCGGATTATTTTTATACCTTGATAGACTCGAACCATAGAATCTGACTGTCCGGTGGACAGTCAGTCGCGACGGCTTGACGGAGCGAAACCACCAGTTTGAGTCCCTTTCGGCGTACCAACGAAAAGAGAGGATACCTTTTGTGGGTACCCTCTCTTTTTTTGTTGCGGTTTTTGTCCAACAAACATAGGCTGCAAGCATTTAAATTAAATTCTGCTGATGCATTCCTGATGCACTTATGGTATAATTTGGTTGTAACAAGGAGGCGATGGATATGATCCGCATTCTAGCGGTAGATGACGAAAAGCCCATTGCGGAACTGCTGCGCATGACTTTGAGCCGGGCCGGCTATAGCTGCGTTTGTGCTTACGATGGCATTGAAGCTGCCAACTTAATAGAAAAAGAAACTTTCGACTTGATCCTTCTGGATATTATGCTTCCGGGCATCGACGGTTTTGAACTGATGGATTACATACGCGCCACAGGGATCCCCGTGATCTTCCTGACGGCGAAGAACGCGGTTTCCGACCGGGTGAAGGGCCTTCGCATGGGGGCAGAGGATTATATGGTAAAGCCCTTCGATGTTCTGGAGCTGCTGGCAAGAGTAGACGGCGTGCTGCACCGGCACGGCAAGCTGCAGACCAATCTGCAGGTTGGCGGCTTGCTGATCAATACCCTTTCTATGCAAGTGCTTCGAGACGGCAAAGAGATCCCGCTTACCCGAAAAGAGTATGAGCTGCTGCTGCTCTTTGCCCAGAATGTAGGCGTGGTGCTGTCTAAGATGACCATTTATGAACGGGTTTGGGGCGGCGAATATCCTGAGAATACCCGCACTGTGGAGCTGCATATCCAGCGCATGAAGAAAAAAGTAGGCTGGGACGAGCGTATCAAACCGGTTTACGGCATGGGCTACCGCCTGGAGGGTGACGCATGAGCTACCGCCTGAAGCTTACGATCACCATTTCCTTGCTGATCGCCATATCCTTCGGCATTGGCGGAACATTGATGATCACAACATCCTTCAACGCCACAATGAAGCAGGAAACCCAGTCAGCCCTGGATTCCTTTGAAACAGTACAGAATATGCTCTACCTGATAAACTCCCTGGGAGATCAAACGGATCTTGACGGCTTGGCCGATGCCCTGGCCCAGATGGAAGCCCAGGAGCTGGGCCAATGGCAGGCCCTTGCCCTGCGCAACGGGGCGGAGCATCTGTTCCTGAGCGGAAGCGCGGACATGCTGGCCTATAAATTGCCTGCTCCCGCTGCGGCGCAATGTACCTACCTGCCGGTAGCTGACCGCTTTGGCCACGGCTTGATCGTTTTGAGCTACATCTCCGCGGGCGATGCCGATCTGCAGCTTTTGGCCCGGTTTGATGTATCCCATGTATATGCCATCCGGGAAGCCCAGCAAAAACAGTATATCGTTGTGTATTTCGCTGTGGTGATATTTGGCATCTTAGCATCCGGCATCTATGCCTACGCTATGACCCGCCCCTTGCGCCAGCTTACAAAAACTGTACGGCGCATCTCCGGCGGCGACCTTTCCAAGCGCTCCGGCCTTCGCTCCAAGGACGAATTTGGCCAGCTATCCCGGGACTTTGACGCCATGGCGGACAAGCTCCAGGAAAACATCACCCGCCTGGAAACGGATATGCAGCGGCAGGAAGGCTTTATGGGAGCCTTTGCCCACGAACTGAAAACGCCCATGACATCTATCATAGGCTTTGCGGACTTGCTGCGGCAGGGTAACCTGGATGAAAACACCAGGATGATGGCCGCAAGCTACATCTATTCCGAAGGCCACCGCCTGGAGCGCCTGTCCTTTAAGATATTGGATCTTCTTCTGCTGAAAAAAGATGAAATAACCATGAAGCCGGTGTGGCTTGGCAATTACATTTGGGAGGTAGAGCAGGCGCTCTCGCCCAATATGAAAGCCAAAGGCATTCGCCTGGTTTGCAAGGCAGAGCAGGAGCGGGTAACGCTGGAGCCGGATCTGGTAAAATCTCTGCTGTATAACCTTGTGGACAATGCATCCAAGGCTATGGACGATGGGGGTATTATTGCCCTGCGGGCTACAGCCATCCCCGGCGGCTGCAAGATCCAGGTGGCAGACAACGGCCGAGGTATGGAGCGCTCTGAGCTTACCAAGATTACGGAAGCCTTCTACCGGGTGGATAAGGCCCGTTCTCGGGGGCAAGGCGGCGCCGGATTGGGCCTGGCGCTTTGCAAACAGATCGTTGAGCTGCATAAGGGCAACATCCAGTTTGCCAGTGAGCCGGGAAAGGGGACCCGTGTAACCGTAACGCTGTACGCGCAGGCAGGGGGCAAGGATGACTAAGGTGAAAAAAACAGCCGTCGTGCTGCTTGCGATCTTGCTGATCGCCGGGTTTGCTTTGCTGCCCCAGGCGGTATCCGCGCTTTCTGACCGCAAGGAAAACAGAAAAGCCGGAACCGCGCCGGTACAATCCGTTGACCTGGTCATTGACGCCATACCCAACAGCGAAGCCAATGCGGTAGCTACACCCGGCTATATGCTGCGCAAGCTGGCAATGGAGCAGAATATGACCAGCGTACCCATCCTGCCGGATGCCGCAGTTATGACCCAGGCTGAGGCGCTGGCCGCTGCACGGGAAGCTATGGATATTTATGTGGAAAACTCCGTATTTGAATGGTTTGAGCCCACCTATTCTATGGCCGAACCCTATCTGGGTATCGACCCGGATAATATGAGCAACAGCGCTATTTTCTGGGCTGTGAACTTTACCCGGGATAGTAAAGAGGGCTACCATAGCCTGTTTATCCACATAGACGATCAAACCGGCAAGATACTGTACATCAAGTATGAAACCTTTGGAAAGAACGATTACCCCTTTTACTATCCGGAAAACCAGCGTTCTACTATGGCGGGCTTTGTCAATGCATTTCTGTACCCCCTGGGGCTGGAAGCTCTGGATACCAGGGAATATGAGGCTCTGGTGGACCTGGACATTACGCAGGACACTCTTTCTGACGGCTATTTGTGTACGCAGTATGCTTTTGTGGATGCCCAGTACGGAAAGATCCTCCTGGAGTTTCATATCAACCCCAGCGGATTTTATGTTCACTACCCTAAGTGACGGGAGATGAGAAGCCGATGAAAAGAATAAAGCTGCCTGCGCTGCTTTTGCTGACTCTGGCTTTGCTGGCGTTGGGCGCGGTGCTTCCCAGGATCGCGGCTTTTATGCAGGATACCGCTATACAAAACCGTTCTGGCCACAGCGATATGCAGGCTTTGCAGCTGGATCTTACTGAAGAGCGCAATCTTCTTTCTTTTATGGGTAAGCTGAGCGCCCTGGGCAGAGGGGAAGTTATCGGTGTAAGCCAGAGCGCGGTTGCTATGTCAGAAGCGGAAGCTTATGCTGCTGCGGAAAAGGCCATGGCAGCGTATGAGGATGCGGGGCTTTTCCAATGGTTTGATGTTTCCTACGCCTCCGCGCAGCCATATATCAGCGTTAGTATGGAAAATACAAGCCATACCGTGGTTTATTGGACTGTTAGCTATATGTATAAAAAAGATCCCAACCAGACCCTGATGCTGGATATAGACGATGAAACCGGCAAGGTGCTGCGCGTTACCTACCATAAATACAGCACCTTCTCCATGGAGGGCGTTTGGGATCGCAACCGGGATGCCCTGGAGCGGTTTGCTGAAGTTTATTTTTCTCAGCTGGGTTTGCAAGAGCAGGCAGAGCAAGCTAAGGCCGCAGGCTATTACACATTCTATGAGCGTGACGGCGGTGTATCTTCTGCGCAATATATCTTCATGGATGAGGCCTACGGCGAGATCGTCATAGATGTGTATGCGGAAGGCTCCGGCTCTTTTTTCGCGGTGATTCAATAATGATGCAGCTTTGATGCGCAAAGGCATAAAAAGATGATGCACCCTTTCTTTATACTGTCAGCAATGACAGTTTGAAGAAAGGGTGCATTTTTATGTCAGACAGATATGTTTATCCTCCCCAGCCGGTACAAGACCCCCGCAAAAAGCAGCGGTCCGGGAAGAAGAAAGGCGGCAAATTTTGGCCGCAGGCCCTTGGTGTGCTGATTGCCCTGGTTATCATTGCAGCCCTCGGCATTGGCATTTGGCGCGGTATTCAATGGTTTTGGCAGCGCATGGATGCGTTCTTAACGCCAACCCCTTCTGTGGATGCCCAGCTTACGCCAACAACACCGCCGGTGGATAAAACGCCGCCAACTATCCTGGGCGTTGTAGATCTGACCGTTTACCAGGGCGATGGGGTAGCGTACCTAAAAAATGTTAAGGCTGCGGATAACCTTGACCCTGCGCCTAAGATTTCCGTGGATACCGGCGCTGTGGACCTATCCAAGCCGGGGAAATATTCAATAACCTATACGGCGCAAGATTCTGCCGGAAATGCGGCGCAAGCTACCGCCTGGCTTACGGTGCTGGAAAAGCAGGCGGGCTATGTGGATCTGGAAACCATCTATGCTGCGGCGGATGCCAAGCTGGCGCAGATCGTGAATAAAAATGCCACCATGCGCCAGCAGGTAAAGGATATCTATGCCTGGGCAAGGCTTAACCTGCGCTATGGAGGCCACTCCGACCAATCCGATTGGCGCCAAGCGGCCTATGTTATGCTTACCGACGGGGAGGGCGACTGCTTCGGCTATTTTGCGGTTACCAAGCTGATGTTTGAGCGGCTGGGCATTCCCAACATAGATGTTCGCAAGGTTAAAAACTCCCCGGAGGACAGCAACCACTTCTGGAGCCTGGTAAGCCTGGATGACGGCGAAACCTGGTACCACTTTGACGCCACCCCCCGGGTTGGAACAGGGGACGATTTTTGTCTGGTCACGGACGAATATCTGGATGCATACTCCCAAGCACACAAAGGCAGCCACAACCGGGACAAGTCCCTTTACCCGGAAACACCCTAGGAGGAACCTATGGAAAATAAGATATTAGGCGTGATCGGCGGCCTGGGGCCTCTGGCAACTGCCCACTTTATGGAGCTGGTTACCGAGATGACCGATGCGGAAACGGAGCAAGACCATGTAGAAATGATCGTTTATAGCTGCCCGGCTACGCCTGACCGCTCTGCTTACATTTTAGGCAACAGCACAGCAAGCCCCATGCCGGCCCTCATCCATGCACGGCAGGCGCTGATCAAGCAGAAAGTATCCAGCATTGCCATTGCCTGCGTTACGGCCCATTATTTTCACAAGGAGCTGCAAGAAGCTGTTTCCGTGCCGATCCTCAACGCGGTTGAAGAAACCGTAAATACGCTAAAGCGCCATGGGATCCGCAAGGCAGGCATCATGGCTACCGACGGAACGGTACGCTCCCAGCTTTTGGCTAAAGAGTTGGACAGCGCCGGCATTATACCCGTGCTGCCCTCAACCAAAAGGCAGAAAGATGTGATGCGGCTGATATATGAAAATGTAAAGGCGGGTAAGAGCGCAGATATGCGGCTGTTTCATGGGGCTGCAAAAGAGCTGTGGGACTGCGGCGCGGAAATAATCCTATTGGCCTGCACAGAACTGTCTGTTATTAAACGAGAGAATTCTATTGGCTCTGGTTTCTTGGATATAATGGAAGTTCTTGCCCGGCAGAGCATACTTTGCTGCGGGAAAAAGCTCAAGCCCCAATACCAATCTCTCATAAAAGGAGGCGATATTCATGCAGCGAAATATTCTGGAATATCTGGAAAAAACCGTGCAGTGTGTGCCGGATAAGCTAGCCTTTTCCTCCGAAGAGGAAGCGCTTACTTTCCGCCAACTGTATGACCAGGCAAGAGCGGTAGGTACATTCCTGAGCCGGCAGGGGTATTATCAGCGGCCCGTGGTGGTGTTTATGCAGAAACAGCCCAAAACTGTGGCGGCTTTTCTGGGCGTTATCTATTCCGGCTGCTATTATGTGCCGCTGGATGCGGATATGCCAAGGTATCGCATAGAGCGGATCGTGCAGGAGCTGAAGCCTGCCGCATGCATCTGCGATGATGGAGCTCTGGAAACAGCTGCCCAGCTAAGCGGCATTGGCAGCATCTATAGCTACAGCTCGCTTGAGGCGAGCGGTATTGATGAGCGGGCGCTGCAGAGCATCCGTCAACAGCAGATCGACACCGATCCGATCTATATTGTTTTCACCTCAGGCTCTACCGGTGTACCCAAAGGGGTTGTGGGCTGCCACCGGGCGGTGATCGATTATATTGAAAATCTATGCGCCGTGCTGCGATTCGGCGAGCAAACCGTCTTTGGCAACCAGACACCTCTGTATTTTGATGCCTGCCTGAAAGAGATCATCCCTACCCTGAAATACGGGGCCACTACCCACCTGATCCCCCGAAAGCTGTTTCTGCTGCCGGTAAAGCTGGTGGAGTATCTGAACGAAAAAAAGATCAATACCCTCTGCTGGGTGGTATCGGCGCTTACCTATATTTCTGCCTTTAAGACCTTTGACCAAGTGAAGCCGGAGCATCTGCATACGGTAGCCTTTGCCAGCGAGGTGTTTCCCATCCGGCAGCTGAATATCTGGCGTAAGGCTCTGCCCAATGCCCGGTTTATTAACCTTTACGGCCCAACGGAAACTACCGGCATCTGCTGCTATTACGAGCTGGACCGGGAATTTGGAGAGGAGGATGCCCTGCCCATAGGCCGCCCTTTCCCCAATACGCAAATTCTCCTTTTGGATGAAAACGGGCAGCCCTCTCCGGCAGGAGAGCCGGGGGAGATCTGCATCCGAGGCTCCCGGCTGACCCACGGGTATTACGCAGACCCGGAGCGAACGACAGAAGCGTTCGTGCAAAATCCCCTGAATCCCTATTACCCGGAGCGGATCTACCGCACCGGCGATATTGGAAAATACAACTGCCGGGGAGAGCTGATGTTTCTTTCCCGCAAGGACAACCAGATCAAGCACATGGGCCACAGAATCGAGCTGGGCGAGATCGAAGCGGCAGCCAATAGCCATGAAGCCATCTGCAGCAGCTGCTGCGTGTTTGATGATGCCGGTAAGAAAATAACGCTTTACTATGTAGGGGAGCTTGTGCCAGGGGAGCTGAAGGCAGAGCTGAAGAAAAAGCTTCCCCGGTATATGATCCCTCATAGCTTACAGCGGCTGGATGCTATGCCGTTAACGCCCAATGGAAAACTGGACCGTAATTTGTTAAAGCAAAGGAGCAAGGAAAATGGATAAGCTGATGGGTATATTGTTGGAACTAAACCCGGATATTGATTATGAAAAGGAAACCGCCCTGATCGATGCAGGGCTGCTGGATTCCTTTGATATTGTTACTCTGGTATCGGAGATCGACGATGTGTTTGGGGTTGAGATCCCGGCCCAGGCTCTTACCCCGGAAAATTTCAATTCTGCCAAGGCGCTTTACGGCCTGATCCGGCGGCTGCAAGAATGCTGATATGAGCTTTATATCCTACAGTTTTCTTCTGTTTGCGGCCATTTTGCTTGTTATTTACTACAGCATCCCAGCCAGGGGGCAATGGCTGCTTTTGCTTGGGGCGAGCTATTGTTTCTATGCCCAAAGCGGAATAGAAAACCTTGTTTTTATTCTGCTTACAACCGCCTCTACCTACATAGCGGCAAGGCTTATCTATAGAGCCCAAGCCGCTTGTGACCGAAAAACAGCAAAACGCCGCAGCAGAATATGGCTCTGGCTATGCCTGGGCATCCATTTTGGCCTGCTGGCGCTGTGCAAGGTGCGCTTTACCTTCCAAAATGTGTTGCTGCCAATGGGCATCTCTTTTTACATGTTCCAATCCATGGGCTATGTGCTGGATGTGTACCGGGGAAGCATTCACCCGGAGAGAAATCCCTTTAAGCTAGCGCTGTTTGTATCTTACTTTCCTCAGCTGGTGCAAGGGCCTATCAGCAAGTATCAGGAGCTTGCGCCCCAGCTTTTGGGGCAGCGCTGCTATAACGGCAAGCAGGTATCCTTCGGTTTGCAGCGGATGCTCTGGGGCTATTTTAAAAAGCTGGTAATTGCCGACCGTATCGCGGTCGCGGTTTTGGCGCTGAAAGGGCCGGAGCATACCGGGCTGGCCTTTCTGGTGCTGAGCTGCTTTTATGCCATTCAAATTTATGGGGATTTTACGGGCGGTATCGATATTGCCATTGGCCTGTCGGAAGCCCTGGGCATCACGCTGCCGGAAAACTTTGTGCGCCCGTTTTTCTCCAAAAACATTGCCGAGTATTGGCGGCGGTGGCATATCACCCTGGGCCGGTGGATGAAGGAATATGTGTTCTATAGCGTGTCTGTCAGCGCTCCTATGCGCCGTCTTAGCAAGTCTGCCCGGAAGAAATGGCCCAAGTTTGGCAAGCGGCTGCCGGTGTATGCCGCTACCTTTGCCACATGGTTTTGCACCGGCATTTGGCACGGGATCACTCCCAATTTTCTTCTTTGGGGTATGCTGAACGGCCTGGTCATTGTTATTTCGGAAGAACTGACGCCGCTCTATCAAAAATTCCACAGCCGTTTTCCCTGGAAAAGCAAGCCGTGGTACGGAGCGCTTGAAATGCTGCGTATGTTTTTGCTGATGAATTTGATCCGCATCGTGGATCTGTTCCCAAATGTTGGAGAATGTTTCCGGCGGCTGGGCACAGTATTTACACCGGCTAGTGTACCGTTTCTGGAGCTGGGCTTGGGGGTCGTAGACTATGGCATCCTGATCTGCGGCTGCGCGGTTATGCTCTGTGTCAGTATACTTCAGGAAAAAAAGGGCAGTGTGCGCCAGCTGCTGTGGCAGCGCGCTGGGCTTCGGTATGCTGTCGTTCTGGGGCTGCTGCTGGCAGTGCTGCTCATGGGCAGCTACGGGATCGGCTATGATGCCGGGAACTTTATCTACAATCAGTTCTAGGAGGCAATATGAAAAAAGTCAAATTTGCTGTTGCTTTAGGCGCGGCTTTTATCGTACTGATACTGCTTCAAATGCTGCTAGTTCCCAAGTATATGCTCCATTCCCAGGAAGGAGCGCTGATCGGCGAGTATTATGATAATGCCGGAAGCAATGATGTGATCTTTATCGGCGATTGCGAGGTCTACGAGAATTTTTCGCCCATTACCCTTTGGGAGAAATACGGGATCACTTCTTATATCCGGGGCAGCGCCCAGCAGACCATCTGGCAGTCTTACTATCTGCTGGAGGAAACCTTACGGTATGAAACACCGAAGGTAGTTGTGTTCAATGTGCTGTCTATGAAATATGACACCCCGGAAAGCACCGGCAGCCAAAGCCGCCGGGAGGCCTACAACCGCATGACCCTGGACACCATGCGCTGGTCATCCTCTAAATGGAATGCCATACGGGCATCCATGACCCAGGAAGAAAAAGAGAAGGAGGCGCTGCTTACCTATATCTTTCCCATCCTGCGCTACCACGACCGCTGGAGCCGGCTGACCCGGGAGGATCTAACCTATTGGTTTGGCCGGGATACAGTATCTCATAACGGCTACCTGATGCAAGCCGGCATAAAGCCTTTTCAGGCGGCCTTCCAAGAGCCGCCCCTGGCAGACTATTCCTTTGGGGAAAACAGTTGGAATTATCTGGAAAAAATGCGATGCCTTTGCGAAAAACGGGGCGTCCAGCTTGTACTGATCAAGGCGCCGTCATTATCGCCGGTATGGTGGGAGCAATGGGATGCTCAGATCGAAGAATATGCAAAGCAGCATAACCTACTGTATATCAACATGCTGGACCACCAGAGGGAAATAGGCCTCGATTGGACTACCGATACCTATGATGCGGGCCTGCATCTGAATGTGTACGGTGCGGAAAAAGCCTCCGCCTGGCTGGGAAAGCTTTTAGCCGACAAATGCCATGTTCCGGACCGCAGAGATGATGAAACTCTGGCTGCGGCCTGGTCTGAAAAAGCGGCGCGCTATTACGAACAGAAAAGGAGACTTGAAAATGAAAAAAATTAGCCTGGCAGCGTTAGCATTATGGATCATAGCCTGCCTGTGGGGGTGCGGAGCTTCGGATGCACCATCGAAACAAGATGGCTTCGCTTTTACATATAACGCCGTGCAGATCACACCGGGCGCGCAGGCGGAAGCTGCCCTGGAGGCTTTGGGCAAGCCCAAAAGCTATACCGAAGAACCGAGCTGCGCCTTTGACGGCATGGATAAGACCTATTACTACGGAAGCTTTTATCTGTCCACCTACCCTCTGGAGGGTAAGGACTATGTGCTGCGCATCTGGCTTGCCGATGACAGCGTAGCCACCGCGGAAGGTATTCGCATTGGAAGCGGGCAAGGGGAGGTAGAAAAGGCTTACGGCGCGGCCTGCTTCAATGGGAGCAATGCGTTTGTCTCTACCAAAGGCGATACCCGGCTGACGGTGATCCTGGAAGATGGGGCCGTAACAACGATCCTATATGAAGCCATCGTCCAATAGCTTACTATTATAAAGAAGCTGCCGCAAACCGAAGGGCTTGCGGCAGCTTTGTATAAAACTTAGTAGAACAGCAGATCCGAATAGGTGGGGTAGGGCCAGTAGCTCTTATCGGTAAGCTGCTCCAAAGTATCGGCGTGGACTCTTACGGCATCCATAGCCGGCACGACTACCTGGCGGTAGTAGGCCACAGCTTCTTCCTTGCTGGCAGCGGGCACCAGAGCAATGGCAGATTTCAGATCCTCGCAGCGGTCAAACAGGGCATCGGTTTCTACAGACAGCTTGGTGATCAGCGCCTTTTCTGCCTTGCAGGGGGCGCTGTGGCACTCCTTGGCGGTGGCGGCGTTGCAAAGGTCAGCAGTATAGCGCATGGCAGCGGGGAGGATCTGGTGCTGCACCATGTCTACACAGGTCTGGGCTTCGATGCGGATGATCTTGCAGTAGGCATCTAGGTGGATCTCATAGCGGGCCCGGAACTCAGTTTCGGTGTAGATACCGTGCTTGGTAACCAGGTCGATGTTCTTTTGGGAAATATAGTGGGGCAGGGCATCGGCGGTAGAGCGCAGATTGCTCAGGCCGCGGCGCTGGGCTTCCTCTTCCCAGGCCTGGGTGTAGTTGTTGCCGTTGAAGATGATCCGCTGGTGCTGGCGCAGAGTGCACTCTACCAGCTCCTGAAGAGCCGTATCGAAATCTTCCGCTTTTTCCAATTCGTCGGCAAACTTGCCCAGCTCTTCGGCCATGATGGTGTTCAGGGCAATGTTGGGGCCGGCTACAGACTGGGAGGAGCCCAGCATGCGCAGCTCAAACTTGTTGCCGGTAAAGGCCAGGGGACTGGTGCGGTTGCGGTCGGTAGTGTCCTTGGGGATATTGGGCAGTACATCCACGCCGATGCGCATCATCCGCTTTTCCGGGCCCTCGTATTGGGAGCCGTTGATAATGCTCTCAACTACGGCGTTCAGCTCGTCGCCCAGGTAGATGGAAAGGATGGCGGGAGGCGCTTCGCAGGCGCCCAGGCGGTGGTCGTTGCCGGCGGAGGCTACGGTACAGCGCAGGAACTCCTGGTATTCGTCAATGCCCTTGATAAAGGCGGCCAGGAACACCAGGAACTGGGCGTTCTGCCGGGGGGTCTTGCCGGGGTTAAAGAGATTCTTGCCGGAATCCGTAGCCAGGCTCCAGTTGTTGTGCTTGCCGGAGCCGTTTACATGGGCAAAGGGCTTTTCGTGAAGCAGGCAGACCAGGTTATGCTTGGCAGCGCACTTTTTCATGATCTCCATAACCAGCTGGTTGGAATCGGAGGAGGCGTTGGCGTTGTCGTAAATGGGGGCCATTTCATGCTGGCAGGGAGCGGCCTCGTTGTGCTTGGTCTTGCTCAGGATGCCCAAGCGCCACAGCTGCTCGTCCAGATCCTTCATAAACCCGGAAACCCGGGTGCGGATAGCGCCGAAATAGTGGTCATCCAGCTCCTGGCCCTTGGGGGCGGGAGCGCCAAAGAGGGTGCGGCCGGTCAGGCGCAGATCCTCCCGCTGGGCATAAAGGCTTTTGGGCAGCAGAAAATATTCCTGCTCAGGGCCAACGGATACGATCACCCGCTTGGTAGACTTGTCGCCGAACAAACGCAGGATCCTCACAGCTTCCCGGCTGACCTCATCAATGGAGCGCAGCAGGGGCGTTTTCTTATCCAGCGCTTCGCCGGTGTAGGAGAAGAAGCAGGTAGGAATGTACAGGCTGTTGTCTTTTACAAAAGCAAAGGCGGTAGGGTCCCATGCGGTGTAGCCCCGGGCCTCAAAGGTAGCCCGCAGGCCACCGGAGGGGAAGCTGGATGCATCCGGCTCGCCCCGCACCAGCTCCTTGCCGGAAAACTCCATAATAACCTTGCCGTCGCCGGTGGGTACGATAAAGCTATCGTGCTTCTCGGCGGTAATGCCGGTCATGGGCTGGAACC
Organism: Oscillospiraceae bacterium; assembly: GCA_017437095.1. GTDB lineage: Bacteria > Bacillota > Clostridia > Oscillospirales > Oscillospiraceae > Faecousia. Next base: position 1,916 of record JAFSBW010000044.1, on the reverse strand, counting down.
AGTGGGTGTAGTGGGTAGCGCCCTTTTCGGTAGCCCAAAGCTTCATAGCTTCGGCAATGTCGTTGGCTACATCCAGGGGCAGGGAGGTGGCAGTTTCTATGCAGTGCTTCCAGGCGCCGAAGGTCTCGCTGCTCAGGCGCTGGCGCATGGTAGCTTCGTTAAAAACATCGCTGCCAAATATCTCGGGTACGTTCAGGATCTCACTCATGGTAACGCATCCTTTCCTAGTCACAAGTTAAATTATGCCTATTTTCACAAATACATTTCAATTTTATGCCATAGTTTACCAGAATGCAAGGCGTGAAAATGTATAAATTTAGCACACGGGACGCAGCGCTTTTGTCTATTCCCACGAAAATGCAAAATGAGCCTGCAAAAAATGAATTTTCGACCATCTCCATATTGCATTTTTCCTGATATTTACATATAATATCCTAAAATCTAATGGTTTTTCTGAGGGGAGTATGATGGAATGAACGCTTATTCTTGCAAAAACGCAGCTGAGCTGGAGGAGCTGTACGCTGCGGAGCTTCAGCATTTTGAAAGCTGCAAGGCCCAGGGCCTTCAGCTGAATATGGCCAGAGGCAAGCCTGCCAAGCTGCAGCTTGATATGGTAAGCGACATTCTTACCGTGCTGCAAAATGGGGACGATTGCATCGTTGACGGCCTGGACTCCCGCAACTACGGTGAGCTGGCCGGTCTGCCCTGCTGCCGGAAATATTGGGCGGATGTTTTGGGCTGCAAGCCGGAGCAGATCTTTGTTGGCGGCGCAGCCAGCCTGAATATGATGTTTGATGTGATTTCCCGGGCCTATACCCATGGCCTGCTGCACAGTGTCCGTCCCTGGTGCCGGGAAGAAAAGATCAAGTTCCTCTGCCCCAGCCCCGGTTACGACCGGCATTTTTCTATTTCCGAATTTTTCGGCGCTGAGCTGATCGCCATTCCCATGCTTGCCGACGGCCCGGATATGGATATGGTAGAGCAGCTGGTTAAAGACCCTCAGGTCAAGGGTATTTGGTGCGTGCCTAAGTATTCTAACCCCACCGGCATTATTTTCAGCGATGAGGTCTGCCGCCGTTTCGCAAACCTAAAGCCCGCCGCTCCCGATTTTATCATTATGTGGGACAATGCCTACTGCCTGCATGAATTTGAGGGCGAGTATGTTCCTTTCCCGGATATTCTGAGCCTTTGCGAAGAGGCCGGCAACCCGGATATGGTGTTTGAGTTCGCCTCTACCTCCAAGATCACCTTTGCCGGCGGCGGCGTTTCCGTTATGGCCGCCAGCATTGGCAACATCGGCTACTTTACCGGGGTGTTTGGTGTGCAGATGATCTCTTACGACAAGGTCAATCAGCTGCGCCATGTGCGCTACCTGAAGGACAAGGCCCATACCATTGAGATCATGAAGCGCCATGCCAGCGTGATGGCCCCCAAATTTGCCCTGGTTGCCGACACCCTGGAAAGAGAGATCGATCCTCTGGGCTTCGCTCAGTGGAAGCGGCCCAAAGGCGGCTACTTTATCAGCCTGAACACCATGCCCGGTACGGCCAAGCGCGCCCTGGCTCTTTGCAAGGAAGCGGGCGTTACCATGACCACTGCCGGCGCTACTTACCCCTACGGCATCGACCCTAACGACAGCAATATCCGCATCGCCCCCAGCCTGCCCCCTCTGGAGGAGCTGGAAAAGGCTATGGAGGTATTCTGCACCTGCCTGAAGCTGGCAGCCCTGGAAAAGCTTTTGCACAAGTAATTTGAAAAGAGCCCTTCGGGGCTCTTTTCAGTCTGTCGAAAAAGTATTTTTCGACAGACTGTCAGAGGTCGAGAAAGCCACAAAGACAAGCAAACCGCACTCGTCGGCGTACAGGTGGTACGGTAGAGGGCGGTTTGCGCAGTAAGTCAAAATGCCTTGCGAAGCA
>JAFSBW010000043.1 GCA_017437095.1 Oscillospiraceae bacterium | reverse complement strand
GGTCAGGGCCCCGGCGCAACCATATGAGGTGCCTCCGGCACCGAAGCAACGAGCCTCGTCACCCAATTTACAAAGGATCTGCCAATAGGCTTGTCTTTTTTTATGGAGCGGGTGGCGAGATGGCTCGAAAGTTAAAATCCAACAGCCCAGTGGGCTGTTGGGCGCCGGGGAAGGGCACCGGCGCAACCATATGAGGTGCCTCCGGCACCGAAGCAACGAGCCTCGTCACCCGCTTTAACGCATTTTAAACAACTCTATTATGACGAAACGAAAAAATGATCCCAGGCCAGCTTTTGCCGGCCTGGGATCTTATTTCTGATATGTACGCCTTACTGATTTTCGTAAATGGGAGCGCCGGTGTTTACATCGTAGCCGATGATCTTAGGAGCATTGGCGGGAGCAGCAGGGGCGGTAGGAGCAGCAGGAGCTACAGGAGCAGCAGGAGCAGCGGGAGCTGCAGGAGCGTAGCCCTGGGGATAGCCCTGAGCGTAACCCTGGGGATAACCCTGAGGAGCATAGGGAGCGTAGCCGGCGGGATAAACGGGAGCGGGCAGGATGGTCTCGCGGTCCAGATCAAAGATAGAAGTCTTGTCGCCGTCGGGGTTCTCGTCCTTCAGCTTGGCTTCAATGGCAGTAATCTTCTTAACCAGAGTGATGAACAGCAGAGTCATCTCGTAGAAGAAGCGGACGATCAGGGGGTAGAACAGGATCAGAACGATGCCGTCCCAGATCATGTAGTCGCCGTAGCCATACTCTTTGCAGAACATGGTGAAGATGCCCTTGATAATGCAGTAGCAGGTAATGCCGACATAGAAGATCTTCAGCAGCGGCTCAGCCAGGGAGTACTTAAAGCCGAAGAAGTTCTGGGCAGCCTTCGCATAGCGGTTTACCAGGCGGCCTTCCTGATTCTTAGCCAGAAGGGTAATGAATACAACAATTGCGATAACCAGAGCGCTCACAGCGCCAATGATGGTTGCGGTTTCCAATTTCATAACTGACACCTCTTAAAATGATTTACCTTCCATTTACAGGAAAGGAAGATTATGTAGGTATAATAATACAAAACAAGCCTTATTGTCAAGCTGTAGCATAAGCAAAGAAATAAGCTTGGGTTTATTTTGCGGATAGGTCTACAGCTCTGCGGAGAATGCTGTAAGCGGGTACCTGCTTGCTCAGCTGCATATAAAACTTCATCTGGGGCGTTCTGGGCTCCTGCAAGGTATTTCCCTCCAGATCGGTCATCTTCCCGGCCTCCAGAGAAAAGGGCTTACTGTCAGGCCCAACCAGCTCCAGGGGATCTCCCTGGCTGAATTTGTTGCGCAGGCTGCAAAGGGCCAGACCGTTTTCGTCGCAGCTTTCTACAATGGCGCAGATCTGCCATTGCCTAATATACCGGGAATGCTCGGTATATTGCCCGGGGTAGCCGTAGTAAAAACCGGTGGAGTAAACCCGGTGGGATACATGGTTCACTTCGTCCAGCCAAACCGGGTCAGGAGCTTTTCCGGCGTACAGATCGTCGATCACATGGCGGTAAGCGCCGGTAACGATGGCGGCGTAATAGGCAGATTTGGCCCGGCCTTCAATTTTAATGCAATCAATGCCCGCATCCATCAGGTCCTGCAGATGATCTATGGTACACATATCCCTGGAGTTGAGGATATACGTGCCTTTTTCGTCTTCAAACACGGGGAAGTATTCCCCGGGACGTTTTTCCTCTACAAGGGCGTATTGGTATCGGCAGGGCTGGGCGCAGGCACCCCGGTTGGAATCCCGCCCGGTCATATAGTTGCTGAGCAGACACCGGCCGGAGTAGCTGACGCACATAGCGCCGTGCCCAAAGGTTTCGATCTCCAGCTCTTTGGGGGTCTTTGCCCGGATCTCGGCAATTTCCGGCAGGCTCAGCTCTCTGGCCAGAACTACACGGTCAGCGCCCAGATCATGCCAGGCGGTAGCGCATTCATAGTTGGCAATGGATTGCTGGGTAGAGATATGGCGCTGGCATTTGGGAGCATATTTTCCCGCCAGGGTAAATGCGCCCAGATCTGCAAGGATCAGGGCATCGACCCCTGCATCCTGAAGCTGCTCCATATAAGCGGGCAAGCTTACTACTTCATCGTTTCGGGGCATGGTGTTTACCGTAACATGCACCTTAACCCCATGGCTGTGGGCAAAACGCACAGCCTGGGGAAGCTCCTCCGGGGAAAAGTTTCCGGCAAAGGCCCGCATGCCAAATGCGGTGCCTGCCAGATATACGCTGTCAGCGCCGTAAAGCACTGCCATGCGCAGCCGTTCCATGTCTCCGGCGGGGCTGAGCAATTCCAGTTTCGCCATATCAGTCCCTCACAGAGTTTACGGCCTTTTCATGCTCGGCCTGGGTCTTGGAGAAGATATGCTCGCCGGCCTTGGGGTCGTATACATAGAAATAGTAGCCTTCGTCGTTGGGATCAAGGGCTGCGTTGATACTTGCGGAGCCGGGGTTTGAGATGGGGCCGGGGATCAAGCCGTCGTATACATAGCTGTTGTAGGGGTGATCCATGGCCAGGTCTGCCTTGGTAAGGGGTTTTACATTGCCGTTTTCATCCAAATTGCCGCCCAGGGCGTAGATGATGGTAGCATCGATCTGCAGCTTGGGGAACTGGGTGGGGTTGGTAAGGCGGTTGTAGATAACGCCGGAAACCTTAAACCGCTCTTCACCGCCGATGGATTCACGCTCGATCATGGATGCGATGATAATTACCTCGCGAATGGTGATCTTGTGGTCGTCGATATATTCCTGGCTGAAGCCGCGGCTGGCAAGAGTTGCAGCCAGGCGCTGGTTCAGAGGCTCCAGCTTAGCGATCATAACATCGGTGTAGTTATCGTCAAAGCTTCGCAGCATTTTGCCGATCACATGGGCAGGAGCGTCGTCTTTGTAGAAATCATAGGTGTTGGGGAAGAGGTAGCCTTCCAGGCAGTATTTATCCCCACGCTCAACGCCTTCCAGGAACCAGTAGTCTTTGATCTCGCCGTTGGCGCAGTATTCTTCCAGCTCAGCAACGGTACATACGCCCTTTTCCTCCAGCAGGGCAAAGATCTGGGCGCAGGTATAGCCTTCGGGGATCACTACATCCGAAACGACCTCTCTGCCGGAAGAGGTGGGGTTAACGTTGTTCATAATGGCATTATAGTCGTATAGCCGGTCATTGGTAAAGGTAAAAGTGCCGGAGCTGAACTCGGAGCGGCCGCCCTTGATATTGGCAAAGGCTTTGAAAAGCACGGGGTAGCGCACCAGGCCCGCATCCTCCAGGTCTTCAATGATATCATCCAGGCTGTCTTCGTCGGTAATGGTGATCACAGCGGATACATAGGGTTTGTTAAAAGCCAGCATATCCGCGGAGGCGACCCAGATCAAACGGCCCAGGGTTACGCCAATGGCTACGATAATAGCCAGCCATACCAGGGTGGATACAATGTGGGGCAGACCAAACAAGCCGTAGCCCTTTTTTCTCTCCGGGCGGCGCTTTTCTACAGAGGGAGCGTCCTTGCTGCTTTCAGCAGGCTGCTGAGCCGGCTTTTCTTCTACGGGGGCAGCGGCCGCTTCCGTCATGGGTGCAAATTCGGTAGCAGGAAGCTCCTGGGTGTAGTCAAAAGCTACGGGAGGGATGGCCCGGGTATCCTGATACTCGATAGGGCTATCGTCCAAAAAATAGGGCAGCTCTGCCTGGGGCGGTGCATACTCGGCGGGGATATCTGCTTCTTGCGCCGGCGCAAGATCTTCCGCAGGGTGCAAAGCCTGGCTTTCGGCCAGCTCGGCAGCATTGGTTTCGGCAATGATGCGCTCAATGTCCAGCTCAGCAGGGGAGAGGGTGTTTTCCAAATCAACAGCAGGTATATCTTCGCTGTTGATAGCATCCTCTGCTGCTAAGAAATTCTCCAGCAGATTATCCATTTCAGGATTTTCAGGATAGAATTTATTACTCATAACAGTTTCCTCCTAATCAGGGGCGAACAACGATCTGCTGACGCACCTGGCAAGCGGCCTCCTGGCCCTTCAAGGCTGCAATCAGGCAGTTTGCGAATTGCTCGGCGCAGCCGGCCGAAGCGCCGGTGATCAGCTTACCGTCTACCACTGCGGCAGCTTCCCGGTAGTTCGCGCCTTGCAGCTGATCTTCACAGCCGGGGTAGCAGGTAGCGGCCTTACCCTGCAGCAGACCCATCTGACCCAAAATAGTGGGGGCGGCGCAGATAGCGGCTACATATTTGCCGTTTTCCCAGGCAAATTGGATGGCGTTCATAGCCTCGGCGCTTGCCTTAATGGAAGCAACGCCGCCTAAACCGCCGGGCAGCACGATCATATCCAGATCCGTCAGGTCCATCTCGGCGATCTCTATATCAGCCTGCACGGCAATGCCGTGGCCGCCGGTGATAACCTTGCCGCCGATGCCTACGGTAGCAACGGCGATCTTAGCCCGCCGCAGATAATCTACGGGGGTAATGGCTTCTACTTCTTCAAAGCCTTTTCCTAACAAAACATATACCATAATTTAACCCTCCAAGCAGGCTTTTACCTTTTGGTAGATCTCTTCGTGAATGTCTTCAATAGAGCGCATAGCGCCATCTTTTACGCATTGGATCACATTCCAGCCGTAAAACTGGGCTGCGGCTTTGCCGGCCTTGCGGCAGGCGGCCAGGTACTGCATATCCTTTTCGTGGATATCTGCCTGGGTGTTGGTGCTGGCTTCCCGGCCCCGGAGCATCTTTTCTGTAAAATCCGTAGGCACATCCAGGTAGATGATCAGATCCGGCCTGGGAAGGCCCAGTTTATCGTATTCAAATTCGTACAGCCAGCGCAAAAACTCCGAGCGCTCCGCTTCTGGCTGCTTTACGGTTTGATGCACGGCGTTGGAAGTGGTGTACCGGTCGGAAAGGATCAGGCCGCCGCCTTCGTAGTATGCGCCCCAATCCTGCTTGTAAGAAGCAAAACGGTCTACCGCGTAAAACGCGGAAGCGGCATAGCCGTTTACATCCGAAGGCTTATCGCCAAATTCGCCGCCTAAATACATACGGATCAGCGCGGAGCTGGGCTGGTCGTACCGGGGGAAAACGATCTTACGGAAATCCACCTTTTCCTGCTCCAACCGCTGGGTGATCAAACGAAACTGGGTAGACTTGCCGGAGCCGTCAGTACCCTCAATTACTATTAGCTTACCCATATTTTGCAAAACCCTCCTATATTGAGAGATTCCTATAATTATCTAGCATATAATATAGCACATTTTCCCTGGATTGTCCACAGAAACAAGCTTTTACAATTTGAATTTTCTGTGAAAGAAAGCAATGCGGTTGCATATTCTAAAAAATGCTGATATAATAGCGCTGTTAAGAATACATTACAGAAAAAGGAAATATTTATGGAAGAAAAAGTACTGTCTTTTCAGGACCTGGGGCTGAGCGAAGCCATGTTGAAGGCCCTGGAGAAAAAGGGTTACGGCTATCCTACCACCATTCAGCAGCTGGCAATTCCTGCCTTTTTGCAGTGGAAGGATGTGATCGCAAAAGCGCCTACCGGCACGGGTAAGACCTTTGCCTTCGGCATTCCTATGATCGAGCATGTGAACGCCGAGGATGAAAGCGTTCAGGGCCTTATTTTGGCGCCCACCCGTGAGCTGGCTATTCAGATCGGCGACGAGCTTCGGGGTCTGCTTACTTACTACCAGGGCATTCGTGTGGCGGTGCTTTACGGCGGCGCCGGCATCGGCGCCCAGATCAAGCAGCTGGAAAGAAAGCCCCAGATCGTTGTGGCGACCCCCGGCCGGTTGATGGACCACTACAACCGAAAGACCATCCGTCTGGATAAGATCCAGACGGTGGTGTTGGACGAAGCGGACAGAATGCTGGATATGGGCTTTTTCAAGGATGTTACCCGCATTATTGAAAAGGTTAAAAACCGCAAAAATCTGGGCCTGTTCTCCGCTACCATCTCCCAGGAGGTCATGACCGTTTCCTGGATGTACCAGCGCGATGAGGTGGAGATCACCGTAGAGCCCAAAAAGGAAGACCGCCCGGATATTACCCAGTATTCCCTGGCAGTTACGCCTCTGGAAAAGGCGGAAACTACCCTGCGCCTGATCCGCACCCAGGGCTATGAGCGGGTAATTATCTTCTGCAACACCAAACACATGTGCCAGCGGCTCAGCGACGAGCTGGTACGCGCCGGGGTGGATTGCGACTGTATCCATGGCGATATCCGCCAGTCCCAGCGGGAGAAGACTATGCAGCGCTACCGGGACGGTAAGCTGGCTGTATTGGTAGCTACGGATGTGGCATCCCGGGGTATCGATGTGGACGATGTAGACTGCGTGATCAACTACGATATTCCCGAAGAAAATGAATACTATGTCCACCGAATCGGCCGTACCGGCCGGGCCAGAAAAAAAGGCATAGCCTGGTCTATTGTGGGCAATTTCCCGGAAAAGGCAAAGCTGGATGAGATCGCAAAATTCTCCGGCTATACCATCCCCGCTATGGTGCTTGGCGCCAACGGCGAACTTACCCAGGAAGAAGTTAAGAAAGCGCCTGCGCCCAAACGCAGATTCCGATAATTCCAAATTACTGCAGGAGGTACATACTATGGCAAGCCCTAAAAACCTTTACTATGAAAAGCGGGCCGAGTTTTTGGTAAAGAGCCTGAGATCCCGGCATTTTGATGCCGTATACTGCGCCACCAAGGAAGAAGCGCTGCAGAAGGCTCTGGCATGGATCCCCCAGGGGGCTACAGTTGGCTGGGGCGGCGCAAAGTCTGCCGCCGAGATCGGCCTGCTGGATGCGGTAAGAAAAGGAGATTATGTAGCCATCGACCGGGATACTGCCCCTACCAAGGCGGACTTTGATGCCAATACCCGCAAGGCGATCACTGCCGATGTGTTTATCTCCGGCGCAAACGCCCTGGCCCTTACCGGCGAGATGGTGAATATCGACGGCCTGGGTAACCGGGTAGCTGCTGTGATCTACGGGGCGAAAGAGGTGCTGATCATTGCGGGCATGAACAAGGTCTGCGATACCCTGGAGGATGCGCTGCGCCGGGCCCGTACTGTTGCCGCGCCCATGAATGAGCAGCGCTTTTTGGGGGATACCCCCTGCGCTAAGACCGGCATCTGCGCCGATTGCAAGAGTGAAGGGTGCATCTGCAACCATATCGTTATTACCCGCCATGGCCGGCCCACCGGGCGCATTAAATTTGTGCTGGTAGGGGAGGAGCTGGGGATGTAACTGCCGCCGGAAGGCCAATAGCCTTCCGGTTATTGGCAGATATCCGTTGGAATTTATGTTTACTTTTTGCAGGAATTTCTGTTTTTATCATTGCAATCAAAAGATTCGTATGATAAAATAAAGTATACTTATTGGCGCGGCATTGTTCTGATCTGCTTTCGGCAGAGAAACTTTTGTTTCTTTGTGAAAGAATATCAAAGAGCATCCCGCCTAATATTTGGAAAGGGGATCTCCTATGATTTGCGAAAAATGCGGTTTTGTTCCCTCTCAGCCTGGCAAGTTCTGCGAGAAATGCGGCTCGCCTTTGGTGGCCGCCCAAGAGCAAGTTGCGCCCATTCCTGAGGATACCTTTGCGGTATTCAACGATATTTTGCCTGATCCTATCGCGCAAGCGCCCGAATCTGCTTTTGCACCTCCTCAGGAGCCGGATATCCGGGAAGAAGCTCTGGTTTACAATCCTGAAGTAGTTGTCGAGGAGGCCGATCAGCCGGAGCAGGAACCTGTTTTTGTGCCTGTTCAGGTAGAAGAGCCTGCCGCTAGCCAGCAGATTCCTGCCGCGCCCGTGCAGGAAGCTCCTGCCGCAGCTGTGCAGGAAGCGCCTGCGGTTTCTTTCCAGACACCGCCTGCCGGAGCGCCCTTGTTCAGCGCCCCTGCATACCACGGCGCGATCCCTAACGCTGTGCCTACATATTACGGCAATGCTCCGGCATACAATGCTCAGGGCTATCCCAATATGCCCGGCTATTATGGCGTGCCTGTATATGGCGGTGTAGCCTATGGTCCCAATGGCCAGCCTGCTTACGCCGCTGCGCCCCAGCAGGGCTATGCTCCTGCCGCGCCGGTTTACTATGCGCCTACTGCCCAGCCTGAAAGCGCCCCCGCGCCGGATAACAGCCTGGCGTCCAACAAGAAAGCGGCTAAAAAGTTCTCCGGCCTTGCTTTTGTGGGCGCGATCATTGCGCTTATGTCGCTGTTCTTTGAGGTCATCTCCTCCTCCGGCAGATCGATTTTTGATTTTTATAAGAATCTGCCGGATCTGTTTGAGGACTTTGACCGGATCACCTCCATGGAGGGCATCCTGCCTGTTTTAGAGATCGTTCTGCTGGTTTGCGGCATTCTGTTAGGCATCTTTGCTCTGGTGCTGTTCTTTATGGCCTGTTTCAAGGTGAATTGCCGCCCCATGGCGATCATTTGCCTGGTCACCGTGCTGGTATTTTTAGTAGCTGTGTGCTGGTCGAACATCGCTGCGCTTCCCGATGCTTATTGGCGTAATGTAGCTAAGGATCATGAGCTGGTGGAGGGCTTCCTCCGCGTTCCCGGCTCCGGTGCATGGCTGTATATCCTTGGCGCGCTGCTTGCTGTCTTTGGCCGCAACCGCAAGAATGCTGGCAAGAGCTAAAACTTATGCATAACGCGGAAAACTTTCCGCGCTGCAAATATATCAAATGAAGAGAGGAAATTGTTATGAATTGTACCAATTGTGGCACTCAGAATCCTGAGGGCACCAAATTCTGCCGCACCTGCGGAGCCCCCATGACCCAGAACGCCGCTCCCGCTCCCGGCTATGCTCCCAACCCCGCTTATGCTCCCCAGAGCGCTGCTCCCGCTAAGTCCGATGTTATGAAGCTGCTCCCCGCTATTGCTGCGGCTGTTGCTCTGCTGTGCGTAGTTCTGCCTTGGTATACTATTTCCATGTTTGGTGTGTCCGAGTCTGCAACCGTGCTGGGCACTGCTTTCGACTTTGAGTCCTGGGAAGTTGGCTTCTCCGCCATCATGCTGAGCCTGCTGAGCATCGGCTGTATCGTTGCTGCCGGCTTTACCGTATTTGCCAGCGTTAAGAAGCTGCCCATCGCCAAGATCGTTGCCTTTGCCGGCGCTGTTATTGCTTTCCTGACCATGTTTGCATGGGATTCCTGCGCTGATGCCATTGCAAAGGGCCTGTCTGAGTATGCTAAGGTTGGCTTTGCGTTCTATCTGTACATCATTGCCATGGTAGGCGCCGGCGTTGTCAGCATCCTGAACGAGAAGAAGTAATACTTTAGGTACATATCCATTGTGCTTGGGGAGTAGATCCCCAGCTGCGCTAATTTTTTCCAAGAAAGGAAAGATACTATGTTTTGCAGAAATTGTGGTACCCAGAACGCTGATGGCGTAAAGTTCTGCCGCGCCTGCGGCAACCCCATGGATCAGGTCGAGCCCGCAGCTCCCGTGAATGCTGCTCCCGCTCCCGGCTATGCTCCCAACCCCGGCTACAATCCCAACGTTCGCTACGCTCCCAGACCCGCCCGCGCTCCTCTGCCTCCCATTATGAAGAAGATCCCCGGCATCGCCATCATCGTGGCTATTGTCTGCGCTCTGCTTCCCTGGTTTGGCATTAAGTATTACGGTGAGGCTGACTATTTCTCCCTGTTCTACCTCTTCGCCAACTTCAGCGAGTGGACTCAGGATTTCGGCGCTGTTATGATGTATGTGTTTACCATCGCCTGCATTGCAGCTCCCTTTGTATGCATGTATTTCAACAGCAAGAAGCTGCCCTGGGGTAAGTTCGTTGCCATTGGCGCTGCGCTGCTGGCCTTTATCCTGATGTTCCTGGTCAAGGAATACCTGGGCGTTAGCAGCCTGAAGACCCACATCGGCTTCTATTTCTACATGATCGCTATGCTGGGTAGCGGCGTTGTGGACTTTGTAAACGAAAGCTACCGCTGATCCTTATGCTGCCCCATACCGTTTTACCGGTATGGGGCATTCGCCCTTAAAATAATGCGGCGCTTTGCCCCATAGAGATGGAGAAAGATATATGATTTGTTTAAAATGTGGCGCTGCCAACAACGATGAAGACATTTTCTGCACCAACTGCGGCGCGGTTTTAGTCGGCGTATCTCTGGATGACCCGGATACTGTGGCAGCTGCGCCTAAGCCTGCCTATTCCCAGCCCGCCCCCCAGCCTGCTTACGCCTATCAGCCTGCTCCTGAGCAGGCAGACCCGGAGCCTATCTGTCCTGCACAGCCGGTGCGTGTTCCCCAAGCAGCTTCTGAGCAGCCTATCCGCCGGGCACAGCAGCGCCCCCGCAGGCGCAGAAGCCCATACCCCCAGGGTATCGAATGGCTGCCCTTTGGCGGCGCGGTTGCAGCCTTTATTTGCCTGCTGCTGCCTTGGTTTTCTGTAGGTAAGGGGCTGGAAAAGTTCAGCGTGTTCGGCCTGCTCTTTGATTTTCTGGGTGATCTGGGAAATCTGGGTTTCCTGGTCTTTATGTGCATCGGTTTCTACCTGGTGCTGATCGTTGCCCCAATTATGATCGCCTACTTTACCTGGCGGCGGGATAATAACTATATGGGCCTTTCTATGGTAGCCATTGCTGCTGCCATTCTTGCAGAGCTTTTTACCTGGCTTGCCTTTAAAAACCTTCTTTCCAAGGCCACCGATGGCGCTTTCTCTGGCGTTGGCTACGGCATCCAGATCGGCTTTTTCCTGTATATCCTGGCTGTCGGCGTTGTCATTGCCGGCGGCGTGATCCTCTCTATGCAGCGGCAAAAAAGACCTCGCCGTTCCAGGCCCACCCAAACCGCATAACAGTTACCGGCGCTCCCGTGTGGAGCGCCGGTATTATTTTTTTGCAAAGCCATATACTTACAATAACAAAATGGAGAGGGTGTAGCTATGTCATATTGCGTTTCTTACAACAGCTTGCCGGTTAAGCAGCAGACACCGCGCCCAAAGCGGTTTAAACTGTGGATCGTTCCTGCGGCCATTGTGGGGCTTATTGGGGCAATGCTGTTTGTTCCTGGCTTTTCCTTGGCAGTTGCCCAAATCGTATTTCCCGGCTTTACAGAGGATGCAGCCCAGTCGCTGGAAGTTATGGTAGATCAAATCGCCGGCGGAATGGCTATGGATGAAGCGCTTGAGATCTTTTGCCGCCAGATTTTCGCGGAGTTTCATGGCTAGGCTGCGGGTAGGGAAGAGCCTATGGCTTACATTGGGGATTCTTGTTTTAGGGCTGCCCCTTCGTTGGCTGTTGGCTGCAGCGGTAAGTATACTGGTGCATGAGCTTTGCCATTATCTCGCGGTGCATTTGTGCGGCGGACAAGTATATGGGCTGCAGATCACAGCTGCGGGAGTTACTATGCATACTTCGCTTTTATCTCCGGCACGGCAGATGGTTTGCGCTTTGGCAGGGCCTATTGGAGGGATCGTTTTATTTTTTGCAGCCTTTTCTTTTCCCAGGATAGCGATCTGCGCTCTGGCGCACAGCGCTTTCAACCTGCTGCCGGTTGCGCCCCTGGATGGGGGACGAGCGCTGGAATGCTTGCTGGCGCTGCTGTTTCCCCGGATGGGCGCTTTTATTTACGATATTCTCCAAAAGATCCTCGCTTTAGTTCTTCTATTTGTGTGCCTTTGGGCTTGCTTTGTTCAAAAGCTGGGAATCCTGCCTTTATTTATCGGCTTTGGGTTGCTGATTAAATCGGATTTATTAACTAATCCTTGCAAAGCGGGCCGCCTGGCTGTATAATAGGATAGATACTATAAGCGAGGTGCGCCCATGAACGAATTGCTGCGCAAAATTCTGCCAACCGTGCAGAAGCCCGGCCGGTACACCGGCGGCGAATTTAACGAAGTAAAAAAAGACCTGAAAGATGTTCGGGTAAGAGTTGCCTATTGCTTCCCGGATACCTATGAGATCGGTATGTCCAATGTGGGCATGCGCATCCTCTACGGCGTTATGAACGAGATGGAGGGCGTATGGTGCGAGCGGGTGTTCGCCCCCTGGTCCGATATGGAAAAGGCTATGCTGGAGAACAATATGTATCTCTGGGCGCTGGAAAGTCAAGATCCCGTCATCGATTTTGACATGATCGCCTTTACCGTGGGCTATGAGATGAGCTACACCAATATTTTAAATATGCTTCGCCTGAGCGGTTTGCCGCTGCGTACACGGGAGCGTATGGGCCTGAAGGGTATTGTCTTTGCCGGCGGTGTTTGTACCTTTAACCCGGAGCCGCTGGCCGAGTTTATCGACTTTTTCTCCCTGGGAGAAGGGGAGGAGAGTACCCCTGAGATCATAGCCCTTTACGATAAAGCAAAGCAAGAGCGCTGGACAAGAGGCATGTTCCTGAAGGAAGTTGCCAAGATCCCCGGCGTGTATGTTCCCTCTTTCTACGATGCCGTATACAATGAAGACGGCACGCTGAAAGAGATGATCCCCAAGGAGGGGGCGCCTGCTACGGTCACCAAACGCATCGTAGAAGATCTGGACAATGCCTATTATCCTACCAAGATGATCGTTCCTTCTACCGAGATCGTTCACGACCGGGCAAACCTGGAGGTTTTCCGGGGCTGTATCCGGGGCTGCCGATTCTGCCAGGCTGGTTTTTCCTGCCGCCCGGTGCGCAAAAAAAGCCCGGAGGTGCTGTACCGCCAGGCAGTTGAAACTCTGGAAAACTCCGGCATCAATGAGATCACCCTCAGCAGCCTTTCTACCTCCGATTACCGGGGCCTCAAGGAGCTTACCGATGAATTGATCCCTTACTGCGAGCAGCAGCGGGTGAGCCTTTCTGTGCCTTCCCTGCGAGCGGATAACTTCTCCCGGGAGCTGATGGAAAAGCTGCAGACCGTGCGCAAGACCGGCCTTACCTTTGCCCCGGAAGCCGGCACCCAGCGGCTGAGAGATGTGATCAACAAAAACCTGACGGAAGAAGAGATCCTTACTACCTGCGCCAATGCCTTCTCCGGCGGCTGGAACAATGTTAAGCTTTATTTTATGCTGGGCCTGCCTACGGAAACTGACGAAGATGTGCTGGGCATTGCAGAGCTTGTATACAAGGTGATCCAAACCTGGAAGGAGCATGCCTCCAATAAGAAGCGGGGCCTTCGTGTCCATGTGGCTACTGCTTTCTTTGTTCCCAAGCCCCATACCCCCTTCCAGTGGGAGCAGCAGATCACGCCCCAGGAATACTTACGCCGCTGCAAGCTGCTGAAAAGCCATTTCTATTCTAAGAGTATTGAGTACGACTATCACGATCCTGCCCTGAGCCGCCTGGAAGCTGTATTCACCCGGGGTGACCGGCGGGTCGGCTCTGTAATCGCCGAAGCTTTTAAGCGAGGCGCCCGCTTGGACGGCTGGGACGAGCATTTTAACAACGAAGCCTGGATGCAGGCCTTTGAGCGCTGCAAGCTGGATATCAATTTCTATACTACCCGTGGCTACGCGGAAGACGAGCTGCTTCCCTGGGATCATATCGATGTAGGCGTAACCAAGAAATTCCTGCTCAAAGAGCGCCACAGAGCCATGGAAGGCCTGGTTACCCCCGATTGCCGGGAGAAATGCGCCGGCTGCGGGGCAAATTGCCTGCTGAAGGAGGTGGCCTGCGATGCTTAGAGCCGTATTTGAAAAGCAGGGCAATGCTATCTGGATCTCCCATCTGGATCTTATGCGCCTGTTCCAGCGTGCCTTTAAGCGAGCCGGGCTGCACCTGAAGCATACCCAGGGCTTTAACCCCCGGCCGTCGGTATCCATTGCGCTGCCTATGGCGGTGGGCGTAGCCAGCCGCTGCGAGCTGCTGGATTTTGAGATAGAGGACGAGGGCGTAGCCTGCCAGCAGATCGTCAGTTTGCTGAACGGCGCGCTGATCCCCGGCGTAAAGGTGCTGGAGGTTTATGAGGGTGGCCGCAAGCAAAGGGACATTGCGCTGCTGCAGTGCGCCATTGATCTGCACTATAAAAACAAGATCCCTGCCAAAGCCCCGGCATCCCTTGAGAAGCTTTTTGCTCAGGATAGCCTGATGGTTACCAAAAACGGCAAAAACGGCCCGGTGGAGCAGGATATCATTCCTATGATCCAAGCCATCGCTTTGGAGCCGTTGGATGCAAAAACTCTGCGTATCCGCGCTACTATATGCTGCCAAAACCCTGCGCTGAACCCTGCCCAGCTGGTGGCAGCCATCGCGGCAAATAAGAAATCCTATATGCCGGAGTATGCCGAATACTTCCGGGAAGAAATTTTTGACAGTTCCCATAATGTTTTTAGATAAGGAGATATTCGATGGACAATATTATTGAGCTGGAAGAGTGCCCCGCCTGCCGTGGCGTTGGTTTTCTTACCCATGAAGGCGGCTGGAATGTGCAGGTTGAGTGCGGCGATTGCGGCGCCCATACTGTATATGTAGAGTATAGCAACGAAGAAGAGAAGCTGGAAGCCGAAAAGCGGGTAGCAACGCTGTGGAACATCGGCAAAGTTATCAAGATCAACCCCGGCGAATAATTTTTTTGAAAAAAGCAAAAATAATGCTTGCATTTTCCGCCAATATATGCTAGTATATTCAGGCAGTTGAAAAATGCAAGCAATTTCCGGGTGTGGCGAAGTTTGGTATCGCGCTTGAATGGGGTTCAAGAGGCCGCTGGTTCGAATCCAGTCACTCGGACCAAAAAGTGCCTGAAATCGTATGATTTCAGGCACTTTTTCTAACTTTTTGGATGTTTTTCTGCGGGTTTTTCCGTGTTGTCTAACATTTGTCTAACATCAGGCGTTAAACTTTTCTGCCAGGGAATTGGCAATATTGTTCTTCCGGGTTACATCCAGATGAGAATAGAGATTGGCGGTCATCTTAATATCGGAGTGCCCAAGCCATTCCTGGATGTCTTTCAAATTCCGTCCCATGCGGTTTATATGATGTTACCACTTAAATTGCGTGCAATGACATTTTTTAAAAATCCAGAGGTAAAAATACTACTCATTAAAGACACATCTTCACAAATTCAAATATTTGATGTATAATACACCCAATGCGTAAATATAAACGCTTAGCAAAAAAAGGAGAGTGAACCAATGAAACAGAACGATTTTAGCGACCAGGATATAACCAAGCTTGTGCGCCTTGCATGGATGGTTGCCCTGGGGATCCTTGTGGTGGTTATGGTGCTTACATCTTTTTACACCATCAACGAAGACGAGGATGCTGTGGTGACTACTTTTGGCCATCCCTCGGTAGTATCCGACTCCGGTATGCATTTTAAGCTGCCCTTTGGTATCCAGAAGGTGCGCAAGGTGGATATGTCCGTGCAGGGCATGCAGATCGGCTACGATGCCTACGGCAATTCCATTGAAAACGAATCGCTGATGATTACCAAGGACTTCAACTTTGTTTCCGTGGATTTCTACTTAGAGTGGCAGGTTACCGATGCCGTTGCTTTCTTGTATGCTGCGGAAGATCCTGAAACGGTGGTCAAGACCCTGGCTATGAGCTATATCCGCGACACCGTTGGCTCTTACAGTGTAGACGAAGTGCTGACTACCGGCAAGGCCCAGATCCAGACTGAGATCAAGGACAAGCTCATGGAGCGCCTGGCTGCGGAGAATATCGGCGTTACCATCCGCAGTGTTGCCATTCAGGACGCAGAGCCTCCTACGGCTGAGGTCGCAAACGCTTTCAAGGCTGTAGAAGATGCCAAGCAGAATGCGGAAACTGTTGTAAACGGCGCTACTGCTTATAAGAATCAAAACCTGCCCGCCGCGGAAGCCCAGGTAAGGTCTATTACCGAAAAGGCTACTGCCGAAAAGGCTGCCCGCATTGCCGAAGCCCAGGGCCAGATCGCCCGGTTTAATGCTATGTACGATGAGTATGTTAAGTTCCCCGAGGTTACTATGCAGCGTATGTACTTTGAAGCTATGGAGCAGCTGCTGCCTAACATTACCGTGATCGTGCAGGATAAGGATGGCACTATCATCAATATCCTCGGCAAAGATGGGAAATAAGGAGGTAACCGATATGAAATCTGTAAAGCGGCTTGTTATTGTTTTGGCTATTCTTGTTGTGGCTATTATCGGCATCTCCTCCAGCACCTTTACCGTCAACCGTGACGAGTATGCCGTTGTCAAGCAGTTTGGCAAGGTAGTAACCATCTACGAGGAAACGGGCCTGAAGTTTAAAATTCCCTTTGTGCAATCCGTGGAAAAGCTTCCCAAGAAGCAGCTGATCTATGACCTTCCCGTATCCGAGGTCATTACCAAGGATAAGCAGACCATGGTAGCCGACTCCTTTGCCATTTGGCGCATTTCTGATCCCCAGCTGTTCATTAAGAGCCTGAGCGGCTCTGTGGCCAATGCGGAATCCCGCATCGAGATGCTGGTATACAACGCAATGAAGAACGAGATCTCCTCCCGTACGCAGGCGGAGGTCATCGGTGACCGTACCGGCAAACTGGCTGCCGACATTACCGACGCGGCAAAGCCCAATTTTGCCCAGTACGGCATTGAGCTGCTGTCTGTAGAAACCAAGCATCTGGATCTGCCTTATGACAATAAAGCATCTGTATTCAACCGCATGGTCTCTGAGCGCAATGCTCTTTCTGCCAGCTTTACCGCCGAAGGCGAAAAAGAAGCCCAGATCATCCGCTCTGAGACCGACCGTGAGATCGCCATTATGATCGCTGAAGCGGAAGCTCTGGCGGAGCAGATGCGCGCAGAAGGCGAAGCGGAGTATATGCGCCTCCTGTCTGAAGCCTACAATAACGAGGATAAGGCAGCATTCTACGAGTTTGTCCGTGCCCTGGATGCGCTGAAGATCGCTCTGGATAACGGGGAAAATGTGATCGTTCTCAGCCCTGACAGCCCCATTGTAAAGATCCTCTACGGCTATGCTGAGCCTGCCCAGCCAGCGCAGTAATTTTTCTGATTACTGGTATATTACCGCAAAATCGCTAAAAAAATATAGATTTTCTCTTGCTTTTTTCCGGCGCTTGTGGTAATATATACGGGCTATTGAATTTTCGCTGCTTTTTTGCGGCTTGATTCTCTATTCGTTGGGCTTCCGGCGAACCGAGAAGGGAGGTTACACTGATGGATATTGTTCTGATCATTCTGGAGATCATTGTCAGCATTGCGCTGATCGCAGTTGTTCTGTTCCAGTCCGGCAAGGAGGCTGGCTTGTCCGGCGCTCTATCTGGCAATTCTGAGACTTACCTGTCCAAGAACGGCAAGGCCAATATGGACAAGATGCTCGCCACTGCTACCAAGTGGGTTGCTCTGGCTTGGATCGTGATCACCCTGGCTCTGAACATCGTTCAGTAAAAAACCGTAAAAGGCTGCGGATTTTTCCGCAGCCTTTTTTCATAGACTTTTTTGGCGGTTTGTGCTAAACTATAGAAAAAAGCAAAAGGAGATGCCTTATGATTTCTCAAAAGCTGGCCGGCTTGCAGCCGGAAAAAGTATTTGCGTATTTTGAAAAACTTTGCTCTATTCCCCATGGCTCAGGTAATACCAAGCTCATCAGCGATTATCTGGTGGCCTTTGCCCGGGAGCATGGCCTGAAATACATTCAGGACACTCTGAACAATGTTATTATATTTGCCCCTGCTACCGCCGGGTATGAAGACCATGCCCCGGTGATCCTTCAGGGCCATATGGATATGGTTTGCGAAAAGGATGATGATTGCCCCCTGGATATGGCGGTTGACGGCCTGGATGTTACCCATGACGGCAAGTATGTTTTCGCCAAGGGTACAACCTTGGGCGGCGATGATGGCATTGCCCTTGCTTATGCGCTGGCCATCCTGGACGATGATTCCATTGCCCGCCCGGCGTTGGAGATCGTTATTACGGTAGACGAAGAAACCGGCATGGAGGGCGCTACCGGGGTAGATCTTTCTATGCTCAAGGGCCGCACTTTGATCAATATCGACAGCGAGGATGAGGGCATCTTTACCGTTTCCTGCGCCGGTGGCGCCAGAGGGACGATCCGCTTGCCCCTGGAGCGCCGGGCTGTGTACGGCCCCTGCGTCAAGCTGGTTGTGGACGGCCTGCAGGGCGGCCACTCCGGCGTGGAGATCCACCAAAACCGAGCCAATGCCTCCAAGATCATGGGCCACCTTTTGGCCCGTGTGCAGGAGCTGATGCCCCTGTGCATAACCGGCCTTTCCGGCGGCTCTAAGGATAATGCTATCCCCAGATCCTGCCAGGCCACTCTGGTGGCCATGGGCAGCCATATTGAGCGCATTAACGATGTTTGCCAGCAGCTGCAAAATGAGGTGCGCCAGAGCTTCCAGGAGCCCCAGGCGGTGATCTACGGCGAGGATGTGGATGCGCTGGGCGGCAATGCCCTTTCTACTCAGGACAGCGCCAAGGTGATCAAGCTTCTTTGCCAAGTTCCCAACGGCGTGCAGGCCTGGAGCCCGTATATTCAGGGCTTAGTGCAGACCAGCCTGAATCTGGGCGTTATGACTTTAGCAGACGATCTGAAGCTTACCTTCTCTGTGCGCTCCAGCGTTAACCGGGAAAAGCGGGAGCTTCTGGCCCGGCTGCAGGCCATTGCCCAAGAATTTGGCGGCGAATACAGCGAGATGGGAGATTACCCCGCCTGGGAGTACCGCAAGGATAGCCCTCTGCGGGACACCATGGTAACCGTTTATAAGGATATGTTCGGCCAAGAGCCCCAGGTTGTGGCCATCCATGCCGGCCTGGAATGCGGCATCCTCAGCGATAAGCTGCCCGGGCTGGACTGCGTTTCCATCGGCCCTCAGATGCACGATATCCACACCAGCCGCGAGCGGCTGGACATTGCCTCCACCGAGCGCACCTGGCGCTTCCTGCTGGAAGTTCTCAAAGCGCTGTAATTACAGAAAAAAGCTCTCAGCTGCCCTTTAGCTGAGAGCTTTTATTTCCTATATGTTATTCGGATATACATTAGCATTAAGTGAAATCGTTCGCTTTCGCTCACGGTGAAATAATTCAGCTCGTGAATTATGAAATTTTCTGCTAAAGCAGAAAGTGAAATGAAATAAATCCACTCACGCCTGCAGGCATTTCACACGCCGTAAGCGTATTTCACGCACGAAGTGCATTTCATAAATCCCGCAGGGATTTATTTCGTTGAAAAAGACCTTGTCTTTCGACAAGGTCTTTTTCTGGTCGGAGTGCCGGGATTTGAACCCGGGGCCTCTTGGACCCGAACCAAGCGCGATACCAAACTTCGCCACACCCCGATAAAGCCTAAACATTATACTGAATTTCTATGGAAATGTCAAGCCCCCGGAAGCGTAAGCATCCGGGGGCAATATTCAAATATGCTCTTTCAGCCAAACTACTGCTTGCCGGTAGCCATCCAGGCCCTGGCCTTTGATGGTATGTTTGCAGGCAAGGCCCGCATAAGAGATCTGCCGAAAAGCCTCTCTGGCATCTACATTGGAGATATGCACTTCCACCGCAGGAATAGCTACAGCCTTCAATGCATCCAGAATCGCAACAGAGGTATGAGTATAGGCGGCGGGGTTGATCACAATGCCGTCGTATACCCCCAAGGCCTGCTGGATCTTATCCACCAGGCAGCCCTCATGGTTGCTTTGGTACTGGTCTATTTCTACATTCTCTGCTTCAGCAGTAGCTTGCAGCACGGCCAGCAGATCGACAAAGCTTTGCTTGCCGTAAATACCCGGCTCACGGATACCCAGCATATTGATATTAGGGCCGTTTAATACCAAAATTTTCATACCAAATCCTCCCATAGTTCCAGGCATAGGCTTACCGCATGCTCGATGCTGCCGGAGTTTTCCACAATGCCATCGGCAAAGGCTTCATACATAGGCTTTCTTACGGCGTACATATCTGCCAGGTTTTGTTTTTGTGACAATGGCCGGCCACCGGTAGCCAGAGCATCGCAGCTGCGCTGCAGCCAGATAAGGGTGCCGTTTTGGTGCAGCAGGGGGTAATTCCTCTCTTGGGTAACGCAGCCGCCGCCGGTGGACATCACCAGGCCGGATCGTTTGCCAATATCTGCAAGAGCTTGGGTTTCCAGCTGACGGAATCCGCTTTCTCCCTGGGTGGCAAAGATGGTTGGGATATCACAACCCGCAGTTTGGGCAATAGCTTCATCTGCGTCTACAAAGGTTTTTCCCAGCTTCTGGGCCAAAGCTTTGCCTACGGTGGTTTTGCCGCAGCCGGGCATACCGATCAGGATAATATTTTCCGTCTGCCGGCGCAGCTTGCGGTGAATATCGCTGATCTTATCGTTGCTAATACTGCGCCCGGTAAACCATTCGCTGCTTTCCTTGGCTTGGGCTACCAGCATCCAAAGCCCGTTTTCTGTCTTTAACCCCAGCTTTTGGGCATCCAGCAACAGCTGGGTATTGGCGGGATTGTAGATCACATCCAGCACGCCTTCCAGGGCAGGGAACTGCTCCAGGCGGATAGGGGAAACGCCAACATTGGGATACATGCCAACAGGAGTGGTGTTAACAATAATAGCGCAGTCGCTATGCAGATGCAGGTTTTCGTAGTTATTCTCCCCGGAACGGGAGATGACTACAACCTTTGCGCCCAGCTCCGCCATAACCGCTTTTGCAGTATTGGAAGCGCCGCCGCTGCCCAGCACCAGCACTTTTTTGCCTTTGGGATCCAGGGCGCTGCGCTTCACCATGCTGGCAAAGCCAAAATAGTCGGTATTGTGGCCGATCAGAGTGCCATCTGCCCTTTTTACGATGGTGTTTACCGCGCCCAGCCGCTTGGCAATGGGGGAGAGGGCATCGCAATAGGCTATTACATCTTTTTTGTAGGGAATGGTCACATTCAGCCCGGCAAAATCCCCCTCTTTCAAAAATTGAGCCAGCTCCTCCGGCTTCTTTTCAAACAGGCGGTATTCATATTCGCCAAGCTGGCTATGGATCTGGGGGGAGTAGCTGTGGCCAAGCTTCCCGCCCAGCAGCCCGCATACCATTAAACAACCTCACTGTAGCTGCCGAGGTACTTAAATTCCTCGCAAAGCTCGTCCAGCTCGCACATCAGCTGCACAAATTCCTCAGAGTAGATAGAGGTTTCCAGGTCAAAATAGAACATAAACTCAAAATCCCGGTCAGGAATGGGGCGGGATTCCAGCTTGATCACATTGATGCCCAATACATACATTCTGGCCAGCACCTTATACAGCGCGCCGGGCTTGTGGTTAAGCACCATCATAATGCTGGTCTTATCAGAGCCGGGGTAGATCTCCATGCGTTTGCTGATGCAGATAAAGCGGGTGCGGTTATTGCCCTTATCCTGAATGGAAGCGCAAAGGCATACCAGCCCGTAAAGCTCAGCGCAGTTGCGGCTGGAAAGGGCGGCTACATCGGTGCGCTTGGAATCGGCAACCATTTTAGCGGCCACGGCGGTATTCTCTACGGGAATGATCTTAACATTCTTCAGCCCTGCCAGGAAATCGGCGCACTGGTTAATGGCCTGCTCATGGGAATAGATCTCCCGAATGTCTTCCAGCTTGGTACCCTTGTTGGCCAGCAGGTTGTGGTCTACTTTAAGCCGGAAGGTGCGCACAATGGAGAAATTGTGCTTGATCATCAGGTCGTATACCTTTTTTACGGAGCCGGCGGTTGAGTTTTCGATGGGCAGAATGCCGTACTGGCAAAGGCCTTGGTCAATGGCGTTGAATACGCCTTCAAAGTTCTTGAAATACATAATAAAGGGGCTCTTGAACATCTTCTCGCAGGCGATCTGAGAGTAAGCGCCCTCTACGCCCTGGCAGGCAACCATAGCGTTCTGGGGGAAAAGCTTGGGGGTAGATTCGATGGCCTCGGTGATCTGCTCATGCAGGGCGGAGGTCTTGATATTGCGCTTACTCTGATAGCTGCGGCTCAGCTCAAAAAGCAGAGAGTACAGCACCCGGGTGTAGTTGTCCATATCCGGGCCGGCCTTGGTGGAAACATCCAGCAGCTTTTCCCGCTCCCGGGAGGGAACAAAGATGGGCAGACCGTTTTCCTTTTTGTAGTCTGCGATCTGGGCAGCTACTTCCATCCGCTTGCCAAAAAGTTTTACCAGCTCGTCGTCAATATTATCGATTTGATTTCTCAGTTCATTTAGCTCCATGGTTATTTCCTCCCAAAATCGTATCATAGATGGCAATGGCGGCTGCGGCCTCGATTACCGGAACAGCCCGGGGAACGATGCAGGGGTCGTGGCGGCCTTGTACTTGCAGTGTGGTAATTACATTTTCAGAAAGCTTTACGCTTTGCTGTAGTTTGGCTATAGAGGGGGTAGGCTTTACAGCGCAGCGGAAGATCAAAGGCATGCCGTTGGTAATGCCGCCCAGGATGCCGCCGCAGTGGTTGGTCTCGGTTTGGATCTGCCCGTTTACTACAGTAAAGGGGTCATTGTTTTCGCTGCCGCGCATCCGGGCTACCTGCATGCCGGCGCCGAACTCTACGCCCTTTACAGCGGGAACGCCGTATACAATGGCAGCGATTCTGCTCTCCATGCCGCCAAACATAGGCTCACCCAGCCCGGCGGGAAGGCCGGTAATGCAGCATTCCACCGTACCGCCGATGCTGTCGCCTTCGCGTTTTACTTTTTCGATCAGCCCTTGCATTTGCAGCCCCGCTTTCGGGTCAAGCACCGGGAAAACCGGCCCAACGCCCTGCATATCCGGGTTTACAGGATCAAACAGGTCATCGCTTACATCGCCAATGGATGCAATGTGGGCGCTGATCTGAATGCCAAGCTGCTCCAGCCATTGTTTGCACATACCGCCGGCGATACAAAGCGGGGCGGTAAGACGGCCGGAAAAATGGCCGCCACCTGCGGCATCCTGAAACCCGCCGTATTTGATCTGGGCTGTATAGTCTGCATGGCCGGGCCGGGGACAGTCTTTCAGGTTATCATAGTCACCGGAGCGGGTGTTGGTATTGCGGATGATCGCCGCAATGGGAGCGCCGCAGGTGTATCCGTCTACGATTCCGGAAAGAAATTCCGGCGCATCTGTTTCTTTACGGGGAGTAGACCAGCCGTTCTGCCCGGGCGCTCTGCGCGCCAGAAATGCGGCCAGCTTTTTTTCATCCACAGTAAGCCCGGCAGGAATGCCATTGAGGGTCATGCCGATGGCGCTGCCATGGCTCTGGCCAAAAATAGAAAGCTTTAAATTTTCACCGTAGGTCGAGCTCATAATTGCCTCCCAGTTTTCCGTATTCCTCCCAGAAGGAGGGGTAGGATTTTTTGACGCATTGCGCCCCAAGCACTGTTACATCTGCCGATGCCACAGTTGCGGCGATGGCAGCTGCCATGGCAATGCGGTGGTCGTTTTGGCTATTTACAATTCCGCCGGTAAAGCTGGCGGGATATACGGTCAAGGTGTTTTCGTCGGAATGGCTTTTCACACCAAGCGCGCTCAGCATGTTCTTAACGCTTTCTACCCGGTCGGATTCCTTGGCACGCAGGCGGCGGATGTCTGTAAAAACCGCTCCCTGGTTGGCAGCGGCTACTACCGCCAGGATCGGCACCAGATCGGGAATGTCCTTTGCGCTGATAGTCTGGTGCTGCTCCAGCGCGGGGACCCAATGGGCGCAGGCCCGGTCACCTTGGGGAGAATCGGAAGCAAGGCCGGTAATTTCTATATTGCTTCCAAGGGCTTTCGCGGCCAGAAAGAAAGCGCCGTTGCTCCAATCGCCCTCAACGGTAATTTCCCCGGGGGAGACCAAAGCGCCGTTTTTCAAAAATAAGGCCAATGCCTTTTCGGTCATATCAATATAGGGACGGGATTCCACATTGCCCGTAACATTTAGCCGGCTGCCCTGGCCTATCAATGTGATGGCAAACAGCAACCCGCTGATAAACTGGCTGCTAACGCCGCCGTCAATGCTGTAATTGCCGGGGCGAAGCTTACCGGAAATGTAAATGCTGCTTTCCGTAGGCCGGCTTAGATGGCAACCCATGCGCTCCAGCTCTTCCCATAGGGGAGAAAGGGGGCGCTGGGGCAGGCGGCCAGCCATTATAAAAGTTGCATTTACTCCCAAAGCGCCGGCTACCGGCAATAAAAACCGAAGCGTGGACCCGCTTTCGTTCACCGGGAGCATAGCCTCGTCAGGGAGCTTACTTGCGGGGATCACATGGTAGCCCCAGCTATGGCGGGTAATATTTGCGCCCAGCGCGTTCAGGCAAGCGGCGGTAGCTTCAATATCCTCGTTGGTATCCCGGCAGATCAGCTTAGTTTCCCCTTGGGCAAAGGCGGCGCAGATCAGCAGCCGGTGGGCCTGAGATTTTGAGGGGATGGCGGTAAGTGAGCCCCTCAGCTTTCCCGGGTGGATGGTAATATCCATAATTATCGTCCCATTTCTATATAGGCTTCCATTTTGGTAATATCAGTAGGGGCAATGCGGCAAAAACCGATTTTCTCGGGCAAGATCAGGTTTACAGTAGCGCCGCTGCGTTTTTTATCAGACAGAGCGCACTGATAAAGCTCTTTGGCAGAAAACTGGGAATTGGTAGGCAAACCAAAAGCTTTCAGCACCTGCTCAATGCGCAAAGCGCAGCTTGCGGAACAGATGCCCAGCTTTTGGGCGAGGCGGCTTACCATGGCCATGCCCGCGGCTACGGCGCTGCCGTGAGAGATCTCATAATGGCTGCATGCTTCGATGCCGTGGCCAAGGGTATGGCCAAGGTTGAGCTTCTGGCGCTCACCCCGGTCAAATTCATCCCGGGCGACCACATCTCGCTTTAGCTCTACGCAGCGGGAGATCACCTGCTTGCGGTCAAAGGCAAGCCCCTTTTCTTCTAAGTGGGCAAAAAGCCCTTCGTCGTAGAGAACGCCGTACTTAATGATCTCCGCGCAGCCGTCCCGGAAAATATCTTTGGGCAGGGTGTTCAGCGTATCCAGATCGCAAAGCACCAGGCTGGGCTGATGGAAAGCGCCGGCCAGGTTTTTGCCGGAATCCAGATCGATGGCGGTTTTGCCGCCAACGCTGGAATCTACAGCGGCCAGAACGGTTGTAGGCACTTGCACATAGGCTATGCCCCGGCGGTAGGTAGCAGCGGCAAAACCGGTAAGATCGCCGACAACGCCGCCGCCCAGGGCTACCAGGCAATCGCTTCCGGTCAGCTTGTTTTCTGCCAGAAAGTTCAGCAGGCGCAGGTAGGTAGCGCCGTTTTTGCTTTCTTCCCCGGCGGGGAATACAAAGGAAACGGTTTCATAGCCTGCCAAGGCGTCAGTAACGGTTTTGCCGAACAGGGGCCATACATTGCTGTCGCTTACGATGGCGATCTTCTGGGCTTTGCATACCTGAGAGAGAAAATCTCCCAAATGCGGCAGCAGAGCATTGCCGATGACCACCCGGTAATTTTTGGAAGCGGTTACTTCTACGGTTTTCATCCGTCTACCTCCTCTTTGCGGCGCTTACCTTCATCCAGCAGAGCAACAAGCGCATCTTTATCCTCCGCGGCAATGGCCCTGCGGTAAGCTGCCAGGTTCTCCAGAAAGCAGTCCAGCTCAGATAGCACAAACTCTTTGTTATCCAGAAATAGCTCTGCCCACATCTGGGGGTTTAACCAGGCGACCCGGGTGAGGTCTTTATAGCTGCCGGCTGAAAAACCCTTATGCTCCAAAGCGGTAGGGGATTTGATAAAGGCATTGCTAAGAATATGGGGCATTTGGCTGGTAAAAGCGATCATCTGGTCATGCTTGCGGGCGGTAGTAACCGAGAAACGGCCAAACTGGCAGGGGGCAAGGGCATCCTTTGCCCGCTGTAAAAGCGCAATATCGTCAAACCTTTCCGGCACAAGCACCATAGGAGCACCCTGGAACAGGTTGCTGCGGCTATACTTAAAGCCGGAATTGTGTGAGCCGGCCATGGGGTGGCCGCCGATAAAGGTAAAGCCAAATTCCTTGGCAAGGGGGAAACAGCAGGCGCAAACCTCTTCTTTTACACCGCAGCAATCCATAACCAGCGCAGCAGGGGAGATGTGCTTTGCGTTTTGCTCCAGCCAGGCGATGCTGCCGCCGGGATAGATGGCAAGCAGGATCAGGTCGCAGCTGGGGATTGTGGACTCGTCCAAAGCCCCGGATACAACGCCGGAGAGCTGCGCAAAGCCAAAGATCTGCTCGTCTTTTTCCTGGGCGTAAACCTGAGCGCCGGACTTAGCGTAGGCCCGGGCTAAGCTTCCGCCAATAAGCCCCAGGCCCAATATGCCTACATTCATACCAAAGCCTCGCGCACGGCGTTGACTTTCTTATTCAGAGCGTCAAACTGAGCGGGAGTAAGGGACTGTGCGCCGTCACAAAGTGCGCAGGAGGGGTTGTTATGCACCTCGATCATGATGCCGTCAGCGCCGCTGGCAGCGGCTGCCACGGCCATAGGAGCTACCAGCTTGGCTTTGCCGGTAGCATGGCTGGGATCGACCATCACAGGCAGGTGGGTCAGCTCATGCAGCACGGGAACAGCGGAAAGATCCAAAGTATTCCGGGTGCAGGTCTCAAAGGTGCGGATGCCTCGCTCACAGAGAATAATATTTTCATTGCCCTCGCTCATAATGTATTCGGC
Organism: Oscillospiraceae bacterium; assembly: GCA_017437095.1. Taxonomy (GTDB): domain Bacteria; phylum Bacillota; class Clostridia; order Oscillospirales; family Oscillospiraceae; genus Faecousia. Next base: position 72,064 of record JAFSBW010000043.1, on the reverse strand, counting down.
GCTCATAAGAAGCTCCTGCAGGGTATTGGCCAGGCCGCGCTTGAGGAGGATTGGCTTTTTGGTCTTGCCAAGCTCCTTCAAAAGGTCGAAGTTTTGCATATTTCTGGCGCCGACCTGAATGATGTCAACATCTTCAAACAGGTCCAGAGTGCTGATGTTCATGATTTCGGTAATAATGGGAAGGCCGGTAGCCTTTTTGGCTTCCAGCAGCAGCTTGATGCCATCGCCCTTCATACCCTGGAAGGCGTAGGGGGAGGTACGGGGCTTGAATGCGCCGCCGCGCAGGATGTGTGCGCCGGAGGCTTTCACAGCGGTTGCTACTTCAATGATCTGCTCTTCGCTCTCTACGGAGCAGGGGCCTGCGATCATGGCAAAATTGCCGCCGCCGATCTTAGCATCGCCAACCTGCACTACGGTATCATTGGGGTGGAACTTACGGTTTGCCTGCTTAAAGGGCTCGGATACCCGCTTTACAGAGTCCACGATCTCCAAAGAGCCAAGCAGCTCCATGTCTACCCGGGAAGTGTCACCGATGAGGCCCAGAACGGTAACCTCGGCACCCTCGGAAATGTGTACATCCAGATTCATGCGGGCCAGCCACTGCACCAGGTATTGGGTCTGCTCCGGGGTGGTTCCATGCTTCAATACTGCGATCATAACAAACATCTCCTTAAAAAATAAAAACGCCGCACAGTATGTGCAGCGTTAAAAATAAACAAAATCTTGAAAATTCCTTGCAGCACAAATCGCTATTACTTTTTGCAGGTAAAAAAGTAATAGTAGCTAAAGTAAAACTGTGCGGCAAAGACATTGGCAACCATGATCAGTTGACCTCCAAACACATTAGCTAAAAGTAGTATAGCACTATGTTTTCTATTTTGCAAGTACAAATTGGACAAAATTCTAAAAAATATTTGTTCATTTTGGCAAGAAAACCGGGCTGCTCCATGGGAAGCAGCCCGGAAGATGGGGTTATTGCGTGATGGTGAACTTTTCATTTTTCACGAAGCAGCCGTTAAAGTAGATATCTATGCTATAATTTCCGGGCTCTGTGGGCAGAGCGGGCACATCCAGCTCTCCGCGGTAATCTTTCCACATAACAATCCACTGGACAGTTTGCGTATCATCGCTAAGGACATTCCCCTGTTCATCCCGGATCACATACATGATCGTGATCATGTCATAAGAGTCGCCGGGAGCCAGCAGCAGGCTCATGGTAAACGATGCCTTTTGACCTGGTTTAAAGGTTTGGGTTTTGATTTCTACATCCCGGTAGGTCCAATCAGGCTTGTCGGGGGTAACGCACATGGTGAAAACAATATCCTTGGCTGCGATTTTGTATTTATCAAAGCTGGGCGCAGCCTTAGTGGTTACGCTGTGGGTATCGTTAAATACCGTTACACCGGATTGGGTAGAAATGGTAAAATGGTAAGTAGCGTTGGGCACTTTGTTGTGGATCACAACAGATTCGGTTGTAGCTGTGCGTACCAGCTCTGTTTCTTCCTTACCTTCCACATTGTACATGAGCAGCCATTCACCCTCGGGAGCGGGCCCGCCGTAATTCCAGGAAATAGTCAGCTTGGTAGGATCAGAATCGTCTACTTTAAACTCACGAACGGTGATGCTGCCAGGCTTCAGGAACGCGCGGGTGGGAGTGGTCATGCCTTCGGCAGTAACAGCTACTGTGTAGCCCTTGGTGGTATCCGTTAGAGTAAATTCTGCGCTGTTGCCGGAGGTGGTGACGGTTTCGTTGTAGCCAATATCCTCGTTATAGCAGCGCACGCTCCAGCTGTTTACGCTTTGGCCTTCAGGCGTTGCCCATTGGACGGTAAGCTTACCGTTGTCGCACCCGGTGATCTGTACATCCTGCGCCATAACCAGGGCTTTGGCCGTATACTCCAAAGTGTCATAACCCACAATATAAACCGCGTCGTCCGATTGCAGGCGGAAAGTATAGGTCTTGCCGATAGTCAGACCGGTGACGGTAACCATATCGTCGGTAAACTCTTTAACAAGCTCCGGCTCACCTTCGGTGCTGTAAACTACCTTCCAGCTTTTGGCTGTCTGGCCATCTACTTTGAACCGCAGCGTAGCAGAGCCGTCTTCAGCGCCGGCTACGGCCGTAAAGCTAATAACATTGGTGATTTTGGGAGTTGTGTAGCGGGCTTCCTGCTCACCTTTGACCTTGTGGTTACCGCTTACCCTTACATAAATGCGGTACAAAGTATCCGGATTTAAATTGGTAAACTCCGCATATCCGTTTACGACCTGGCTGGTTTGCTTTGTGCCGTTGTTGTCGATGCATTCAATCGTGATCAGCTCGTCCTTAATGTCGGAATCTACTTGCACGCTTATGGAGTTTCCGGTGCCAATCACATTCAGATCGTCAATTTTCAGAACGTAGTCTTTGCTGAAATGACTGTAGCCGATCAAACAAATGGCGCCGATCAGGGCGATGATCAGAGCGGCAATCGCCAGCTTTTTCCAGGAGAAGCTGGAGGGGAGATCCTCATAGTCGTCATCGTAATCGTCATCATCATAATCAGCTTCGTCCAAGCCTTGTGTGTCGTCCTCTTGGGCGGTGGCTGCGGGGGGCTGATAATCAGAATCGATGGCGGTTATGGGCTCCATATCCTCCTCAGTTTTCAGCATGATAGGAGGCGGCGCCGGAACATCAATAGGCTCAGGCGCAACTACGCCTGCGGGAGTTTCGTGCATCAAAAGCTCGTCTGCCAGAGCCAGAATATCGGTAGCATCCTGAGAAAGCTCATCGTAACCGAAAGCATCAGCCATATCTTCGGAGGGGGCTGTCTCGTCACTTACCAAAAGCTGCATAAAAGAAAGGTTGGCAGGATCATCCGGGTCTAATTCCGGAGCTTCTTCCAAGGCTTCTTCCAATGTTTCTTCAGCATTCTCGGTTTCCGCCAAAGCCTCGTCAGCTATCTGCTCAGCTTCAGCGCCGGCATCGGGGGTTTCGGAAAGCTCTGCGGCAGCGGGCATATCTTCGGCAAAAGCTTCTGCTTCGCTCAAAGGCAGAGGATCTTCTGGGGTGATATCTTCATCGCCCAAAAGCAGCTGGATCTGCTGCATAAGCTCCTCGTCAGAAGGCACATCTTCAGCTTCTGCGGGAATATCCGCAATAGGCTGCGCAAGCTCCTCTGCCAATTCCTGCGCAGCAGCTTCATCCTGCGCAACAGTATCCGCAGCGCCGGCTTCCTCTTCCCAAACGAGAGCATCGATCTCCTCTTCCAAAGCGGGAACATCGGCTTCGATCTCTTCGGCTTGAGTTTCAGGAATCTCTTCCGCAACTTCCGCAACAATAGGCGCGGGATTTACCGGGATGGCTACGGGAACGATAGGAACATCGTTTGCCCCGTATTTTTGCATATAGGTAACAATAGCCTGCCCCATAGCGATGGGATCCTTCCAGCGGTTGGCCGGGTTAGGATCAATGGCCTTCATGATGATCTCGGCCATTTCGTAGTCGGCATACTGGGGAGGGGGCAGCTGGTCGCCATCTTCCGGGGAGGGAAGGAAGCCGTCGTTATAGGTCTGGTAAAGGATCATACCGGCAGCATAGGTATCTACCGTAGTGTTCAGGGTTTCAAACACATTGCTGCATTCCGGGGCGGAGTAAGGGCTGTGGTAGCGCTCATCCAAAGAAGTATACTTGAGCGAATCCATGCTGACAAAGCCCAGATCGCCAATGCGGAATTCCTTGTCTTCGGACATGAACACATTTTCAGGCTTCAGGTTTACATACAGGTAGCCTGCCCGGCGGCATACAGCCAAAGATGCGCACAGATCCAGACCCAGATTTACGGCATTCAGGTGGGTCATGGTGTGGCGGTTCAGCTGCTGCTCTAAAGAGGTCTTGTAGGGGCTCAGGATATACAGCTCATAGCCGGGCTCGTTCTGCTTATCTACCAGCTGGTAAGCTTCAAACGGAACAAAACCCTCTAAAGAAGAAAGCTTTTTCAGCACGCCGATTTCTTCAATGGTGCGCTGGGCCTGGTCTTTAAAATAGGCCAGGGCAGACTCCTGGGTTGCAAAAGCTCCGGTAAGCAGCAGAGCTTCCAGCTGTTCTGCGGATGCAGGAATGGAAATGATTTTAACGATATAGCGCTTATCAGAATCCTGGGGCATAGCCGGGCAGGATCGAACGCCGGGATGGGCGCTCATGGACGGGCCCATTACGAAACCGTCCAGAAGGGGGCTAATCAGTTTAGGTTCAGACAATCCCAGTTCCTCCTTACTATAGTTTTTCTTGTAATATAATAGAATAAATTTGTAAAAAAAGCAACCCTGAGGTTGTTTTATTTCAAAAGTAATGATATAATACCCTTGACTTTGGCAGCTATGCTGTCGGAAGAGGAGGATACCCTATGAATAAAATCATTTGTGAGATGTGCGGTACGGTATATCCCGATACAGCCCATCAATGCCCGATTTGCGGTTGCGCCCAGCCGTCTGATCCCCAGATGCAGGCCAATCAGCCCCTGGCAGAAGAAGCGGCAGCCGGATACACCTATGTAAAGGGCGGCCGGTTTTCCAAGAGCAATGTGCGTAAGCGCAATAATATGGCCAAGGCTGCGGCCGTATACGAGCAAGACGATATGGACGAGGATGAGATCCCCAAGGAATCCAACCGCGGCCTGACCATTGCTATTATTGTTTTGCTGCTGGCTATTATTGCTGTTGCGGCCTATATCTACATCCGTTTCTTTGCGGGCTCCGGATCCGGAAAGGAAAAGCCGGTGGTAACTACGCCCGTTGTTACTACTACGCCCGTTATCACTACCACTCAGCCGACTACGCCGCCGGCTACTACTCCTGAGCCCACCACTACTGTGGAAACCACGCCGGACAAGAGCTGCACCGGTGTTACCCTGACGGATCAGAGCATAACCTTTAGCAACCTGGGTGGCGTTTGGACCTTGACCGCTACTGTTGAGCCGGCAGATACTGTGGATCAGCTCACCTTTACTTCTTCTGATCCTACAGTTGCTACGGTTGATGCCAATGGCCGAATCATTGCCATCGGCAACGGCACTGCTACCATTACCGTTTCCTGCGGTACAGCATCTGCCCAGTGCGCTATTACCGTTCAGGTGCCTGAGGAGAATAAGGATCTGACCTTTAACACCTATGAACCCTTTGAGGGCTCCCTGACCAAGGGCAGCGCTTTCCGCCTGAAGCTCCGAGATAAGAATAAAACTGCTCTTGAAGTTACCAACTGGACTTCCAGCAAGCCCGGTGTGGCTACCGTATCCGAGGATGGCCTTGTAAAGGCCGTTTCCACCGGTACTACCGAAATTAGCTGTACCTATGAGGGCTGGGTATACACCTGCAAGATCATTGTTACCGAAGAAAAGAAGAATAATTGAACAGCCAATGCTGCCGGAAAGTTTTTCTTCCCGGCAGCATTTTTTTCACAGCGGCGCATATTCTAGTAATAGCGGCCCATTCCCATTTAACCGGGGCTTACAGTTACCAAAGGCGTACAAAGGAATATGCGCACAGTACAAAGTTTTACGGTTTTCTTAGAATGCAAATGTTATACTCTGCAATGGAAACCGGGAGATGGAGCGCTGTGATGCTGCGGCAATGGCTGCGGATGACCCGACGCAGCGCTTGTGACAGATCTTACCCCAATAAGAAAAGCGGCAGTTTCAAACTGCCGCTTTTTTTACTGTTCAATATCGTGGATCTTTTTGTTTTTGCCAAAATATGCCAAAATGTAGGTAACAAACGCAATGGTCAGAAATACGGCATCCACAATGGTAAACACAGTAACCAGAGTTTTGGAAGGGGAGGGGATCATAACCAGAATGATCAGGCTGACAAACAGAATGGTTGTGCAGATCTTGCCCGGGAGCAGAGCGCCGTTGAGGATCTTCCCGTCTTTGAAATAGGTGATCATTCCGACGATGAGTTGGAAGCCTTCTTTAATGACAAACAGCGCAACCAGATTCCACACAATGGGGTAGCTCACAGCCAGACAGACGATCAGCGCAAACTGGGTAGCCTTGTCTGCTACGGGGTCCAGCAGCATACCGATGTACGACTGCATATTAAAATGCCGGGCGATCTTGCCGTCGATCAGGTCGGTAAGGCAGGAAACTGCCAAAATACCGGCAGCCAGGTAGTAGTCTGCCGCCTTTTCGGCGTTTAGGTAGATAACTACATATACCGGAATCATTAAAAGCCGAACAAGGCTGAGCACATTCGGTATTGTAAATACATCTTTCTTCCAGTCTTTGATGATCATTCGTGTTCCTCCAGGGTATCTTTGGGTGCTTTTCCAAATATTATACGCCACTTGTTCAGGTTTATCAAGTGCAATTATCGGTTTTGAAAAAAATTTACAAATAATATTGCTTTGGAGGTTTTCTGCGGTTCTCCCGGTTAGCGCCAAGGATATATTGATGCACAATGTTTTTCCATGTCAGGCGGTCCAGCTCTCCGGTGGTCTCCAGGCCGGCAAGCAGCTGAAAGGCAGAGATAGCTTCGCTGGTTGCGCTGTCTAAAGTTCCGCTGATACCGGGAGAGGAAATCGTTTTTTCCTGAGTTGCAAGAAAAGCCAGCATAGCCTGCAGAAGGAAGATATTTGCGTTGTATTCCCCAAGCCGGATGATCTGGCCTGGCTCAAAAAGCACCTGAATGGGCTCGGGCTTATCCCGGTAGATGAGCGCCAGATCGTAAGCGCTTGCAATGGCTTCCCATGTGGCTTGGTCCGTTATGCCCGTTACCGGCAGGCTGTTGGTACGCTGAAAGGCAGATACAGCGTTGATGGTATCCTGGCCGTATATACCGTCAGGTATAATGATAGGCAGGCGAGTGTCGTGTTCGGAAATAACGCGCAGCATGGTTTGAAGTGAGCGGACATTGGCGCCTACAAAGCTTTCCTCGGGCCTCATCTTACCACCTCCTGAGATACTGGATCGGTGCTGCCAAAATGCAAATCAAATCCGGGAAACTGGGTAAAGGTTGCGCTGCTGGGAGCTGTAGTCCTTGGCTGCGCCGGGGTGCGGCGAACAGCTGCCCTCGTATTCCTTACAGCCATTGCCGCAACAGCGCCCTGTTCCGGGAAAAGCTCCCGGGAGCGCAGCACGGCGTTTTCTATGCCGGAAAACTGGTCGTAGATCTCGTCCCAGGTAGCAGCGCCTACTGTCCCCGTTTCCGGCAAACCGAAACGGCGCTGTGCGGCCAAAACAGCTGCCCGGGTGGCCGGACCGTATACCCCATCTACGGCAAGAGAAGGAATTTCCGGAATGAATTCTGACAGTATAGAGAGCATCTGCTGCAGCAGTCTTACCTTTTCGCCGCTGCTGCCTACTTGCAATGTTGTTGGAGGCGCCCAGTTGATGTTATAAAACTGCTGCCCCTGGCTTCGCAGCTCCGAAAGGCGTGTAACTGCCGTGTACAGCCGAACGATCTCATACCAGGTTGCGCTGCCTACGATCCCGTCGCTGGTCAGGCCAAATATGCGCTGAAAGGCCCGCACAGAGTTTTCCGTTCTTGGGCCGAAAATTCCGTCTACATTGGGTATTTTGGGGATAGCCGGGTAGTTTTGGGCAATGCGGTTTAAAGAAGTTTGTATTACCACAACGCTGGGCCCGGAGCTGCCAAGGCGCAGGGGCGAGCCGGGGTAAGAGGATGTAATATCCCGGACGGGTGCGTTTACAACAGTTTCTACATTGCCGTAATAGCTGCGCAGGATCTGCTCAGCGCTATACCCCTGCTGTGCCAAATTTTGGCTGCCCCATTGGCTCAAGCCTTCGCAGGTTACCGTAGTGCCGTTGCAGAACTTGGCGGCCAAAGGCTCTACAAACCCAGGGCGGCGCAGATAGTCGTTAAAAAGCTCATCTGCCAAGCGGCTTACATTTTCAAAATAACTTCGCCCGTTTACAAAGGCCTGGTCGTAGGCTGTGGAGCTGGTAATGTCAAAATCATAGCCCCGGCTTCGGTAAAACTCCGTATAAACCCGGTTTAAGGCAAAGGATGTTATTGCCAGGATATTGGCACGCAGGGCGCTTTCATCCCAGGTTGGGTAGATCTCGCTGGAAGCTACATTTTTAACATAGTTTACAAATGGCACAGTTACATTGGCCGCAGAGGAATCCGGCGGGCCTAAGTGTACTGTGATATCTTGAGGTATGTAGGGGGTTACTGTTGGCATGATTTCCCTCCTATAAGTTTTGGGCGGGGGTTTGGAAGCTTTCTTCTTCGTTCCAGGTGTGCGGAAGCTCAGATAGGGGAATCATTTGTAAATTCAGATTTGTTACTGTGCCGGGGAATATCTGTACATCCAATGCATCGATCTGCTCGTAACCGTCCAAATGGGCATAAACATTCACCCGCCCAAAGGGAAGCACACCGCTGTTTGGAGATGTTCCGGCGCTTAGATCCGGAGTTTGAATAGGGATCTGCTCAACTAGGCCGCTTCTGTCAGTGGTGCGGTAAGCAATGGTATTGCCTTGGGTATCGGTAACGCTTACTGTTACATATTGCAGCGGGATCTCTGCCTGGCTGGTAAAAGCTCTCAAGCGTAAATAGCCGGTTGCAGACAAGCTTCATTCCTCCTAAATATATAAGGTGAGCAGGGAGAACGGTTTCTCCCTGCCTGGTGCTTTGCCATTCTATGCATGATCTTATGGCTTTGTTACAGAAACGGCTGCATATCCTGAACATTCTGCTCGCTTTGCTCGATCATTTTGTCCGCCAGGGCAAAAACCTGATTATCCGGCTTTTGGCAGCGGTTTCTGTTTTTGCAGGCCAGGATCATGCCGCGGGTATTGCCCTGGATCATCATGGCCGCAATTTTAGAATCCACATCGCCAAAGCTTAGCTTCCCTTTGGCGGTTGCTTTGGCCATGAATTTTGCCGCCGGATCAATATCATGAACTTCCCAGCAGCGAGTGGATGCAATTTCATGGGCGCTGTTTTCAAACATATCGTATTGGCGCAGCTGCTTTTGCAGGTTTACCCGCAGAGAGGGCTTCATATTTGCCTTCATAGCAGCGCGAATCCCGATTTGTCCCATTTGTGCGGTTTCCAGGATAGACGATAGGAGCTTTTGGTTTTCGTTCATAGTATCACCTCATTTGGATTATGGCTTTCTTTTTTAAAACTATGCACCGTGAATGCCCAAACGCATACAATAGCCTATAAGGAAGGTGATTGCTATGTGCGCCATTGCCGGCGTATTTCGCCTGGAGCTGGATGACCGGGCGCAACGGAAAATGCTGGATACTATGATTCGCCGCGGCCCGGACGAAGAGGGCATTCTTCATTGTAAAAATGCTATCCTTTTGCACCGTAGACTCTGCGTGATCGACCCAGAGGGCGGGCAGCAACCCATGACGCTTTCCCATGGGGGCAGGGAATATGCCATTGTTTACAATGGAGAGCTGTATAATACCCCGGAGCTTCGCCGGGAACTGATTGCGCTGGGCCATACTTTTCAGGGCCATTCCGATACAGAGGTGGTGCTCCATGCCTTTGCGGAATTTGGGGAAAACTGCCTGGAGAAATTGAATGGGATATTTGCTTTTGCTGTTGTGGAAGATAGGGAAAACCGTATTTTTCTTGCCAGGGATCGCATGGGCGTAAAGCCCCTTTTTTATGCCAGGGTAAGAAACGGTCTGATATTTGCATCTGAGATAAAAACTATATTAGCCTATCCCGGTTTTGCGCCGATTTTAGACGAAGAAGGGGCCGGTGAGCTGCTGCTCCTGGGCCCGGGGAGATCGCCTGGAAGCGGCGTACTGAAAGGTATTTATGAAATAGAGCCAGGCTGCTGCGGCTATTGCTCGGATAACCTTTCTGTTCGGCGTTACTGGCAGTTAACGGACCGGGAGCATCTGGATACTTTTGAAGAAACAGTAGAAAAAGTTCGCTATTTGGTAACCGATGCCATCCGGCGGCAATTGGTCAGCGATGTGCCTTTGGGGACATTTTTGTCCGGCGGCCTGGATTCCAGCATTATATCTGCCGTTGCGGCCACGGAGTATAAAAGCCAAGGGAAAACGCTGGACACCTTTTCTTTGGATTACAAGGATTCTCAAAAATATTTTACCCCCAATAAGTTTCAGCCAACCAACGATAACGATTATATCAAAATTATGGCCCAGTTTTTGCAAACCCGCCATCATGATACTGTTCTTTGTCCTTTGCAGCTAAGTGAGGCGCTGGAGGAAGCTACCTATGCCCGGGATCTGCCAGGTATGGCAGATGTGGATTTTTCCCTGCTGATCTTTTGCAAAGAAATAAAAAAAGAGGTAACGGTCGCCTTATCCGGGGAGTGCGCCGATGAGATATTTGGGGGATATCCTTGGTATCGAGATAGCCAGGTGCGTGCCGTTCAGGGTTTCCCTTGGGCGCAGAATACAGCACAGCGGGCCGGGCTGCTCAGCCCTGCGTTGGCGGAAAAACTGGACCCCCAAACCTTTGTAGCCGACCGCTATCGGCAAACAATACTGGAAACGGATATTCTGCCGGGCACCAGTTCCCAGGAAAAGCGCATGAAAGAGATGGTCAACCTGAATTATCGCTGGTTTATGCAAACCTTGCTGGATAGAAAAGACCGCATGAGTATGTATTCCGGCCTGGAAGTTCGCGTACCTTTTTGTGACTACCGTATTGCAGAGTATCTGTACGGCGTGCCTTGGGAGTATAAAGACTGGCAGGGGATGGAGAAAGGGCTTCTGCGCAAAGCTATGGAGGGGCTGCTGCCCCAGCAGGTGCTTTACCGCAAAAAAAGCCCGTATCCCAAGACCTACGACCCGCAGTATGAAGCTATCATGCGTCAAAGGATCACCGATTTGCTGGGCAAAAAAGACGCGCCCGTTTTCGCGCTGGTAGACCGCCGGGCGCTTGCGCAGCTGCTGACAGCAGAATCCGTCTGGCCCTGGTACGGTCAACTAATGCGAGGGCCGCAGATCATGGCGTATATGCTTCAGCTGAACCATTGGCTGGAAGCTTACAATATCCGTATTGCGCTATAGCGACTGAAGAAATATCGATTGACGCACGGCTGGCTTTATGCTATTATTTAGACTGTATTATTGTGCTTTAAATGCGATCAATCTACGAAAGAGGTATAGATTATGAGAAAAACAAAAATCATTTGCACCATTGGCCCTGCCAGTGAAAACGAAGCTACACTTACCCAAATGGCCCTTGCCGGCATGAATGTTGCCCGCCTGAACTGTTCTCATGGCACCCATGAGGAGCATCAAAAGAAGATCGATCTGATCAAGGCTGTGAGGGAAAAGCTGAATCTGCCCATTGCCATCATGCTCGATACTAAGGGCCCTGAGTACCGTATCGGTACCTTCGAGAATGGCAAGGTGGAGATCGCTGACGGTGCTACTTTTACTTTTACTACCGAAGATGTGGTAGGCGATGAGACCCGGGTTAGCGTAAGCTATAAAGATCTTGTAAAAAACCTGGTTGTGGGTGATCAGATCCTTGTTAACAATGGCCTTGTAAACTTTGAGGTTATTGAGCTGAAGGAAAAGGAGGCTGTTTGTACTGCCGTTGTCGGCGGCGTACTGAGCAACCGCAAGAGCATGAGCTTCCCCAATAAGGTTATGAGCGGCCCTTATCTGTCTGAGCAGGATAAAGAAGATCTGCTGTTCGGCATCAAGAACGATGTGGATTTTGTGGCGGCATCTTTTGTCTCCACCCGCCAGGATGCTATTGAACTGCGCCAGTTCCTGAAGGAAAACGGCGGCGCAGATATTGAGATCATTGCTAAGATCGAAAACCGCTCCGGTGTAGATTGCGTAGAAGAGATCTGCGAAGAGGTTGAAGGCATTATGATCGCCCGGGGTGATCTGGGTGTGGAAATTCCCTTTGTTGAAGTGCCTGCTATTCAGAAGCGCCTTATCAGCAAGTGCCGCATGATCGGCAAGCGGGTGATCACCGCAACAGAAATGCTGGAGAGCATGATCACAAATCCCCGGCCTACCCGCGCTGAGATCTCCGATGTAGCCAATGCTGTATATGACGGAACCTCTGCTATTATGCTTTCCGGTGAATCCGCTGCCGGTAAGTATCCTGTAGAGGCTGTTCGTAATATGGCCAAGATCGCCGAGTATACAGAGTTGCACACCAGCTATAAAAAGCGTTTTCTGAACACGGAATATAAGATCCGCCACAATCTGGATGCCATCTCCCATGCTGTATGCGCCATGGCAATTGATGTAGAGGCCAAGGGTATGGTCATTTGCTCTGTTTCCGGCCGTACCGCCCGTCTGGTCAGCCGATTCCGCTGCCCGGTGGATATCATCGGCATGACCACCAACGAGAAGATCTGGAGAAGACTGGCTCTGAGCTGGGGCGTAACCCCTGTGCTTACAGAGGAATATACCTCTCAGGATGTTATGTTCTACCATGCGAAGTCTTACGCAAAGAAGTATTTAGGCCTTGAAAAGGGCGATAATGTGGTGCTTACCGGCGGCCCCATCAACGGTCAATCCGGCAACACCAACACCATTAAGGTGGAAAGCATCTGATCTTATTATCAACGCCATCCGGTATGTTGCCCGGATGGCGTTTTTTATTGGCAAATCGTGCAATTTAATGGGTGAATTTTCGGCATTTTTCCTATATGCAATTTCAGCCGCTTTATGCTATTATTTAAATAGCATATAGTGGGGGAGGATGCACGATGACCTTTTATCAGGGACAGAAGCTTCTGTACAGCGCACATGGCGTGTGCGAAATGGTTGGTATTGAGAGCCGCAAGGTAGATCGAAAAATGGTTGAGTTTTACTGCCTTTGCCCTGTGGAACAGAAGAGCGCCATGTTTTACATCCCCGTTTCCAGCCAGGCCGCTACCAACAAGCTCCATCCCCTTATGTCTAAAGACGAGCTATCCTCGCTGCTGGCGTCTGTTAAGGGGGAAGATACGCCCTGGATCGCCGATGAAAACAGCCGCAAGCAGCATTACCGCGAGCTTATGTCCGGGTTGGACCGTAAAGCTATGCTGTGTACTGTTGGGGCCGTCCTGCGGCAAAAAGATAAGCAGCAGGCCCTTGGAAAGAAACTGCATTTGTGTGATGAGAATTTCTTGCGGGATGCGCAAAAGCTTATTGCCGGTGAATTCAGCTTGGTTTTGGGCATTCCCAAAGAGGATGTTCGGCAATATATCCAAAAACAGATGGAATAAATTAGCAAATATTGTAGCCCCTCCGGCTTGCTGGAGGGGCTTTTGTATTGACATTTTTTTGTTTTTGAGTATAATTGTATACATTAAAACAATCCCCCAGGAATGTGAGGTAATTGAAATGCTGGAAATTTCCAACAAGACAAACCTATTGGAGCATAAGTCCTACAAGTATTCTCTGCAGGATGTGGCTGAGCCGAATCTGCAGCGGGACTTTTTCACTCAGGGTGCAGTCCCCAAGGTGGCGTTTAACCACCGCCGCGTGCCTATGAATATGCCGGAGGATATTTGGATCACGGATACTTCTCTGCGTGACGGCCAGCAATCTGTTGAGCCTTATACTGTAGACCAGATTGTTAAGATCTACCAGCTGCTGAGTAAGCTTGGCGGCCCTTACGGCATCATTCGCCAGACCGAGTTCTTCATCTATAGCCAGAAAGACCGTCAGGCTGTAGAAAAGTGCATGGAGCTGGGCCTGAAGTTCCCTGAGATCACCACCTGGATCCGTGCCAGCAAGGAAGATTTTAAGCTTGTTAAGGATATGGGCATTAAAGAAACGGGTATTCTTGTCAGCTGCTCTGACTATCATATTTTCAAGAAGATGAAGATGACCCGTAGTCAGGTGCTGGATTATTACTTGGGTACTGTTAAGGATGCTTTTAATGCAGGCATTATGCCCCGGTGCCACCTGGAGGATATTACCCGGGCGGATTTTTACGGATTTGTAGTTCCTTTTGTAAATGAATTGCAGATGCTCTCCCGTCAGGCTGGTATCCCGGTTAAGATCCGCGCCTGCGATACCATGGGCTACGGCGTTCCCTATACAGAAGCAGCTATGCCCCGCAGTGTAGCAGGTATTATCTACGGCCTGCAGCATTACTCTGATGTTCCCAGCGAAATGCTGGAGTGGCACGGCCATAACGATTTCTACAAGGCAGTTGCCAACGCCTCTACCGCATGGCTGTACGGCGCTTCCGCTGTAAACTGCTCGCTGCTTGGTATCGGCGAGCGCACCGGCAATATTCCTCTGGAAGCCATGGTATTTGAGTATGCCTCTCTTCGCGGCTCTATGGACGGTATGGACCCCACGGTTATTACCGAGATTGCTGATTTCTTCCGCCATGAAGTCGGTTACGAAGTTCCGGATATGACTCCCTTTGTAGGCCGCAACTTCAATGTTACCCGGGCGGGCATCCACGCTGACGGCCTCATGAAGGACGAAGAGATCTACACTATTTTCGATACCAAAAAGCTCCTGAACCGGCCTGCAACCGTGCAGATCGGCAAGGCTTCCGGCCTGGCGGGCATTGCTTACTGGATCAACGGCACTTATAACCTGCCGGAAGAAAAGAAGCTGGATAAGAAAGATCCTTTGGTCATTGCGCTGAAGGAATGGATCGACCAGGAGTACGAAGACGGCCGTCAGACCGTGCTTTCCAATAAAGAACTGGAAACCAAAATTGAGGAGCTGGCTCCCGGCCGGTTCCAGAGAGATTAAGGGGGAAGCGCTATGAGAGAATTTCGCACCACTTCTCTTGCTGATCAGGTTTTTGATAAGCTGGAAAACGATATTATTCTGGGCGTATATCCCAGAGGAGAGGTGTTAACGGAGCTGAAGCTGGTAGAACAGCTTGGCGTAAGCCGTACGCCTATCCGCGAAGCTCTGCGCCGGTTGGAGCAGGAGCGGCTGATCAACGATACCGGCAAGGGATCTGTTGTTCTGGGAATTACGGAAGAGGATCTTCTGGATATTATGAACATCCGTGAGCATATCGAAGCCCTTGCTGCTTATTATGCAACCGTGAATGCTACCGATGACGATCGCAAGGAGCTGCGCCACATTATGGACCTGCAGGATTTCTACTATTCCAAGTGGGATGTAGAGCATCTGCGCCAGGTGGACGATGCTTTCCATGATACGATCTGCTTTATGAGCCGCCGGGCTGTAATTACCGACACGCTGGTACCGCTGCACCGCAAGACCCGCCGCTATCGCCGCCAGGCTATGCAGGACAAAGAACGGGCCAGCCATACCCTGGCAGAGCATCACGAGATCTGCGATGCTATTTGCTCCGGCGATGCAGAATTGGCCCGCAGCCTGCTTTCTAAACACATTGAAAACGCCAAGATCTATATGCTGGGGAGGAAGTAAACCATGTCAATGACCATTGCACAGAAAATAATCGCAGCCCATCTGGTATCTGGGGATATGACTCCCGGAAGCGAGGTTGCTCTGCGTATTGACCAGACCCTTACCCAGGATGCTACCGGCACGATGGCTTACCTGGAATTTGAAACTATGGGCATCCCCAGAGTCAAGACCGAGCTTTCTGTTGCTTATGTTGACCATAACACCCTGCAGTCCGGCTTTGAAAACGCTGACGACCACCGCTATTTGCAGACAGTCGCCAGCAAGCACGGCGTTCATTTCTCCCGCCCCGGCAATGGCATTTGCCACCAGGTGCATTTGGAGCGCTTTGGCAAGCCCGGCAAGACCCTTATCGGCTCTGACAGCCATACTCCCACCGGCGGTGGCATTGGTATGCTGGCCTTCGGCGCTGGCGGTTTGGATGTTGCCGTAGCTATGGGCGGCGGCGCTTACTATATCACTATGCCCAAGATGTTCAAGGTAGAGCTTACCGGCAAGCTGAATCCCTATGTAACTGCCAAGGATGTCAGCCTGGAGCTGCTGCGTATTCTTTCCGTTAAGGGCGGCGTTGGCGCGATCATTGAATGGGGCGGCGAGGGTGTTAAGACCCTTTCCGTGCCTGAGCGGGCTACCATTACCAATATGGGTACGGAGCTTGGCGCTACTACCTCAATCTTCCCCTCCGATGAAACCACCCGGGCTTTCCTGGCCGCCCAGGGCAGAGAGCAGGATTATATCCCTCTGGCCAGCGACGAGGATGCCCAGTACGACCGCATTATTTCTATTGATCTGAGCAGCCTCAAGCCTATGATCGCCTGTCCCCACAGCCCTGACAATGTGGTTTCTGTAGAAAGCCTGAAGGGCACTAAGGTAGACCAGGTCTGCATCGGCTCTTGCACCAATTCTTCCCTGATGGATATGCTCAAGGTAGCTTCCATGCTCAAGGGCAAGACCATTTCTCCCAATGTCAGCCTTTCTATTTCTCCCGGCTCCAAGCAGGTGCTGAGCATGCTCAGCGAGTGCGGCGCGCTTACCGATATTCTCGCCAGCGGCGCCCGTCTGCTGGAATGCGCCTGCGGCCCCTGCATCGGTATGGGCTTTTCTCCCAATTCCGGCGGTGTAAGCCTGCGTACCTTTAACCGTAATTTCCTGGGCAGAAGCGGCACTAAGGACGGCCAGGTCTACCTGGTTTCTCCTGAAACTGCCGTGGCTGCTGCCCTTACCGGCTACATTACCGATCCTACCACCTTTGAGCCCATGGCGCCCATCGTCATGCCGGAGAAGTTTAAGATCGACGATTCTGCTGTTCTGGCTCCCGCTCCTGAGGGCAACGACGTGCAGGTGCTTCGCGGACCGAATATCAAGGAGTTCCCCAAGAGCAAGCCCTTTGCCGATACCTTGGATGCCAGCCTGGTGCTGAAAGTGGGCGACAATATCACTACCGACCATATCATGCCCGCCGGCGCCAAGATCCTGCCTTACCGCTCCAACATTCCTTTCCTGTCCCAGTTCTGCTTCCAGGTTTGCGATCCCGCTTTCCCGGAGCGTGCTAAGGCAGCAGGAGACGGTGTGATCATCGGCGGCAGCAACTATGGCCAGGGCTCTTCCCGTGAGCATGCCGCGCTTGTGCCTATGTATCTGGGTATCCGCTGCGTAATCGCAAAGAGCTTTGCCAGAATCCATGTGGCGAACCTGATCAATGCCGGCATTCTGCCTATGACCTTTGTAAATCCTGAAGATTACGACAGCCTCACCGAGGGCGCAAAGCTTAGCTTCAGCGACCTTACCAAGGGTATGGAAGAAGGCGTGGTCACTATGACCGACGATACCGGCAAAACCTATCAGCTTAGCTGCGTAATGACCGACCGCCAGAGAGCAATTGTTACTGCCGGCGGCCTGCTGAACTACACCAAGGAGGGTGGACTATAATGATGAATGTAAACGAAGCCTGCGAGGCATTTAAGAAGCTTGTAGAGGAGCAGCTGGCAAGAGTTGCTGCTATGGATACCACCAAGACCGATTTTGCCACCAAGAAGACCGTTACCATCGGTGTAATTGATGGCGATGGCATCGGCCCGATTATTACAACCGCTGCTGCCCGGGTTTTGGAAAAGCTGCTGGCTGACGAAGTGGCCGCCGGCTCTATCGTGATCAAGCAGATCCAGGGCCTTACCATTGAGAACCGCATGGCTTGCGGCAAGGCTATTCCTGACGATGTTCTGGCCGAGATCAAGAGCTGCGATGTTCTGCTGAAGGGCCCCACTACTACTCCTCATGGCGGCACTATGGAGAGCGCCAATGTGGCAATGCGCCGGGAGCTGGACCTGTACGCCAACTGCCGCCCGGTATGCATTCCCGAAAAGAATATCGACTGGATGTTCTACCGGGAAAACACCGAGGGTGAGTATGTTCTGGGCAGCCGGGGCGTAGAGCTTCCCGGTATGGCTGTGGACTTTAAGGTTACTACCGACGCCGGTACCCGCCGGATCGTCCGCGCTGCCTTTGAGTATGCCAAGAACAACGGCAAGACCCACCTGAGCGTAGTTACCAAGGCAAATATCATGAAGAAGACTGATGGCAAGTTTACCGCCATCGCTCACGAGATCGCTAAGGATTACCCCGGCATTACCGTGGAAGATTACTACATTGATATTATGACCGCCAATCTGCTGAAGGATCCTCTGCGCCAGCAATTCCAGGTAATTGTGCTTCCCAATCTGTATGGCGACATTATTACCGATGAAGCTGCCCAGATCCAGGGCGGTGTAGGCACTGCCGGCTCTGCCAACATTGGCGATAAGTATGCCATGTTTGAAGCCATTCACGGCAGCGCTCCCCGAATGATCGAACGCGGCATGGGCCATTATGCCAACCCCGCCAGCATTATCAAGGCTGCGGCTCTGCTTCTGCGCCATATCTGCCGCCCGGAAGCTGCTGCCAAGCTGGAGGATGCTATGGCAAATTGCCCCGCTGTGATCACCGGCAATGAATCCGGCGCTACCTGCGAAGAATATGCCAATGCTCTTATCGAGATGCTCTAACTGAGGTACTCAAAAAAATAGCCCATCCGTCTTTCCCGGATGGGCATTTTTAATTCTCACGGCGTATCTGTTGGGATCGTACCAGCGGAAAGAATATTACTTCTTTGCCCTGCAGATCGCATTTGCGCATATCCACAGCCGTGATCTGGCTGTTTTCGTAGGTGGTGTAGTAATAGATTCCTTTCCTTGTATTGCAGCAGCTGGAATATACGGTATACTCGTACATTTCATCTCTGGCGACTACCATCCCTTTTCGCTGGGCAACGCCGCTGAGAATATGAAAAAACTGGCTTATGCTGGCATTTTCCGAGCTGTCGCATACAGAATTCAGCTTGATATAAGCTGCTCTTACAAACCGGGATGAGGAGCTCAGATCTCCCGGTAACCCGAAAGCCGCCAAGCCATGGCTGTAAGGCATTATTTTCACATCCTCTGAAAAGCTATTGATAGCGGTTTCCCGGCTGAGCCCCATATAGTCTGCCATGCGGTACATATGGTAGGGAAATGGCGGGTTGTTGGTCAGCACGCCTACAGGGTCATCGTATATATGCATACCGTCTGCCATACATTCCAGCACGATGCTTTCGGCTTTGTCGCTTATCATCCAGTGCAGAGGGGATGGCGGAAGATCATCGCTGTATGCGGTATCTACAATTTGGATATTGCTTAGTGCCTGCCGAACCTGGCTTACTGTTTCGTATTTTCCTAACAGCCAGGGGATCAGCTCAAAAGATGCCAAATTGTTTTTTGACGCTTCCGGCTGATGATACACTGCATTTCCCGGGAAATGCAGCCCTGCCATGCTTAGCCCTGCCTCATTGGTAGCATCATAGTAGAGGGGATACCCTTTTTCTACCATAGCCATGCCGATCATGGCATAATGGGCTTGCATTGTTCCCGCAGAACGAAAACAAAAAGGATAATTTCTGGGCGTTACGGCTACCTGCTCATGGTAGTGATATTCCAGATCCAGATTTCGGCCGAAATAATGATCGCCGGAGGAAAAAGATATAGCTGTACACATAGGATTCTCCTTTTTTCTTTCAGTATTTGCGAAAAAATAGGGAGTTAATCTAAAAATAGGGGAGAAATGATTGCAATTGATGGCGAATCTTGTTATAATTGGCCTTAGTTTTGAGAAAAGAGGTGCTTCTTATGGAAAAATATAAAAAGCGTTGGGGTGACCGCCGGGATGCCCGGTGGCTTCGGGATATCCCTGCTATGAATCAGATCATGCCTACTTTGATGCCCAACCGGGCAGATAACGAGGCCTATATCAATCTGGATATCGATCTGCGCCCCCTGGATGCCTATTTGGCAAAAAAGAACGAGGGCTTGGATAAATCTCACCGCTATACATATTTTCATGTGATCAGCGCGGCCATTGCCAAGGCTTTTGTGCTTCGCCCCAGGATGAACCGCTTTATTTGCAACAATAAGGTGTTTCAGCGGGATGAGCTTACCCTGGCGTTCGTGGTAAAAAAGCAGTTTTCCGATAAGTCTGAGGAAGGCCTGGCCTATATTAAGTTCCAGCCTGACAGCACCGTCGATACCTTCCACGACGATCTAATGCGTATCGTCCATGCTGTGCGCAAGGAAGGCGGCGGCGATACTTCTTCTGATGCTATGGACATTCTGGTAAAGCTTCCCCATTGCGTTACCACAGTTGTTGTCAACGGCATTAAGCTGCTGGACCGTCACGGCCTTGCGCCGGACGCGCTGATCGGCTCGGATCCTTACCATGCATCCATTATGCTTACCAATCTTGGCTCTATCGGTCTGGAAGGCGGCTACCACCATCTGGCTAACTGGGGTACCAACTCCTGCTTTGTGGTGGTCGGCAAAAAGCACATGAAAAAGCTCTACGACAAGCAGGGCAACGAAGATATTTGCGAGGTAATTCCTCTGGGCATTACTCTGGATGAGCGCATTGCCGATGGCTACTACTATTCCGGCACAGTAGCGCTTGTAAAGGAGCTTTTGGCCCATCCGGAGCTTCTGGAAATGCCTGCCAATACGGAAGTTGAATACGCCATTCAGCGATAAAAATGAGAGCGCATCTATTGGGATGCGCTCTTTTCTTTTATAGGTATTTGCGAAATGATTACAGCGGCAAACATCAGGCAGCAGCCGATAGCCTCGTTTTGGGAAAGCCGTTCGCCTAAGATGATCCACCCGAACAGCACAGCAAAGGCAGATTCCAGGCTCATCAGCAGGGAAGCGGCAGCGCTTTCCAAATACCGCTGCCCCAGAATTTGCAGGGTATAGGCAAGGCCCATACTCAAAAAGCCGGTATAGCAAAGCGGCAGGGCGCAGTTTAACACCCCTTGCAGGGTAGGTGTTTCCGTAAAGGCAACTACAACTGCAGTTGCTATGGCGCCAAGGCCTGCTTGCAGGCAGTTTAGCCGCATAGCATCTACATCGTTTGCGAAAATATCCACAACTGTAATTTGCAGCGCAAACATCAGCGCGCAGCCCATCAGGCAAATATCTCCAATTTGGATATTTCCAATGCCTGCGCAGCTAAGAAGGTACAATCCCGCTACAGCTAAAACAACACTGATGGGGATCATAAAGGTAAATTTCTTGCCCCGGAAAAGGCCAATAATGGGTACGATTACAATATACATCGCTGTTAAAAAGCCGCTTTTACCGGCATCTGTTGTTACCAGACCGATCTGCTGCAAATTCGCAGCCAGAAAAAAGGGAATGGCGCAGAGGCAGCCTGCCAGCCAGAGCCGCTTATTCTTCCATTGCCGCAGGAAGCTGTTTCCCTGCTTTTTATCCGCAAAATAAATAAAGGGCAAAAGCCCAATGGCCGCAAGTGCGCAGCGCACAGCTTGAAAAGTAAATGGGCCAATATGGTCCATACCCACGCTCTGGGCTACAAAGGCGCTGCCCCAAATGACAGTAGCGATCAGGATATAGGCGCTGCCTTTTATTTTGTCTTTCATACATATCACCTCGGGAAATATACCATAAAGCGCCATTTTTTGCAATAGGATGGGATTGCTATTTTCTTTTTGCGCTGATATAATAGAAAAAACAATTATAGGGAGGTTTTTTATGAATATTCGCAAACGCAGCGAGATCCCCGTAGAGGATACCTGGGCAACTGAAGATCTGTTTGCAACAGACGAAGCCTGGGAACAGGAGCTGGCTACCCTGGAAGAGGATAAGAAAGTTATTGTTTCCTACGCAGGCCGCCTGGCTGAGAGCGGCCAGGTGCTGTTTGATTTCTTGTCTTATTGTGAAAAAGTTGGCCAGAAGATGAGCCTTCTGGGTAACTACTGCTCCCGCAAGGCCGATGAAGATACCCGTGTTGCCAAGTATCAGGCAATGTCCGGCAAATTCCGCTCTGTAGCTGTGGGCCTGAGCGCAAGCCGTAGCTTCCAAACTCCGGAGATCCTGGCTATTTCTGATGAAAAGCTGGAAAGTTTCTTTGCCCAGTTCCCCAAGCTTGAGCGTTACCGCCGCAGCCTGACAGAGCTTCGCCGGGGTAGAGACCATTATCTTTCTCAGGCCGAGGAAAAGCTTCTGGCATCTGCCAGAGAGATGGCCGGTGCGCCCAGCGCAGTGTTTGGCGCATTCTCCAATGCAGATATGAAATTCCCCGATGCTATCGATAGCAAGGGCAATACCTACCCCGTATCCCAGGGCACATTTGTAAGCCTGGAAGAAAGCCCTGACCGCGTTCTGCGCAAGAGCGCCTATGAAAGCCTTTACGGCCAGTACCAGAGCTTCAAGAACACTGCTGCGGCTCTGCTGAATGCTGAAAACAAGCAGCGCAAGTTTTATGCCGAAGCCAGAAAGTTCTCCGATGCCCGGGCGGCTGCTCTGTTTGGCAACAATGTTCCCGTAGAGGTTTACGACAACCTGATCGAAGCTGTACATAACAACTTTGACAAGATGCACCGTTATGTCCGCCTGCGTAAGAAGCTTCTGGGGGTAGACGAGCTGCATTTTTACGATGTTTATACCCCGCTGCTTGCCGATGTGGATAAAAAAATCCCCTTTGCCGAAGCCAAGCAGACTGTATATGATGCCCTTGCGCCCCTCGGCGAGGATTACCGGGCCATTTTGAAGCAGGGTTTTGAAAACCGCTGGATCGATGTATACCAGAACGAAGGCAAGCGCAGCGGCGCTTACTCAGCTGGCGCGGTGGTGCATCCTTATGTGCTGCTGAACTATTCCGGCACTCTGGACAGCCAGTTTACCCTTGCCCATGAAATGGGCCACGCCCTCCACTCTTATTACTCTAACAAGACCCAAAACCCCGTAGATGCCGGTTATGTGATCTTTGTTGCGGAAGTTGCTTCTACCTGCAATGAAGCACTGCTGATGGAGTATCTGCTGGGCAAGACTACCGATAAGAAAGAGCGGGCTTATCTGATCAATCACTTCCTGGATCAGTTCAAGGGTACGCTTTACCGCCAGACCATGTTCGCTGAGTATGAGCTGAATATTGGCAAGATGGTAGCTGAGGGTAAGACCCTTACTGCCGATGCGCTTTGCGCCGAGTATAAGCGCCTGAACGAAATGTACTACGGCCCGGATATGGTTGTAGATGACTATATCGCTATGGAATGGGCAAGAATTCCCCATTTCTATTACGATTATTATGTGTTCCAGTATGCTACCGGCTACTCTGCCGCCATTGCGTTGTCCAGAAAGATCCTCAGCGAAGGCGAAAGCGCTGTGAAGGATTATCTGGGCTTCCTCTCCGGCGGCTGCTCCAAGAGCCCCATCGATCTGCTCAAGGGCGCCGGCGTGGATATGACCGGCCCTGAGCCTGTTAACCAGGCGCTGGAACTGTTTGGCCAGCTTCTGGACGAAATGGAAGCGCTTATGGAGGATTGATTATGGCAGACATTTTCCTGCCGACCCTTCATACCTTTGCTATGAACAACCTGTTTACCGGCTCTTGCGGTGCACTCCGTTTCCGCATTGTGCCAAAGGTGGTTATGGCAACCAAAAAAGAGGTGGACTTTGCAGCCAGCTCTATCTATGCCCAGTTTTGGCATGGGCCGTTTTGCTATGAAAAAAGCGAAATGGAGGGTGAGAATACCTTTCCTATGAGCGAGGAAGGCCGCCTAAGCTTAAAGGCCTGGCTGGAAGCGCAGGTATAACCCAAGAGGCAGAGGGGAAACATCCCCTCTGCTCAGAGTGTCGATAAAGCCCCAAACCGTCAAAATGCAGTTTTTGGCAGTTTGGGGCGATTTTTTAGAATGGAAGCTGTTTTTAAATAAAGCATTTACTTAAAATGAAGCGAAAAAGCTTGCTTCGCAAGGCATTTTGACTTACTGCGCAAACCGCCCTCTACCGTACCGTATGTACGCCGACGAGTGCGGTTTGCTTGTCTTTGTGGCTTTCTCGACCTCTGGCAGTCTGTCGAAAAATACTTTTTCGACAGACTGGGCAGAGGGGAAACATCCCCTCTGCTTAACTTTTTTTATGGAAAAGGCCAACAAAATATTGACTTTTCTTTCATTTGTGATAGAATTAACCACGATATGCAAAAGCAATGCGGAAACAAATTATAGCAGCTGCCTGAAGAGAGCAGGGGACGGTGGAAGCCCTGCGGTGAGCGCTATATGAGCCACTTCCAAGCAGCCCGGGAAGACCGGGACGGGCGCTCCCGTTACAGAGCAGCTAAGATATCCCGTTGGGATAATTAGGGTGGTACCGCGATTATTCGCCCCTATGTGTTAGGGGCGTTTTTTTGTTACCGCTTATCAATCATTATTGGAGGTAAATACCAATGAGCCAGAAACCTTATGGCGTAAACGAACTTCGGGAAATGTTCCTTTCCTACTTTGAAAGCAAGGGCCATCTGCGCCTGCCCAGCTTTTCTCTGATCCCTCAGAATGACCAGTCTTTGCTGCTGATCAACTCCGGCATGGCCCCTATGAAGCCCTATTTCAAGGGCGAAGTAGAGCCTCCCCGCCGCCGTGTTTGCACTTGCCAGAAGTGCATCCGTACCGGCGATATTGAAAACATCGGCAAGACCGCCCGCCATGGCACTTATTTTGAAATGCTGGGCAACTTCTCCTTCGGTGATTACTTTAAGCATGAAGCCATTGCCTGGTGCAGGGAGTTCCTTACCAAGGTAGTTGGGCTGGATGAAAACCGTCTTTACCCCTCTATCTATGAAAACGACGAAGAGGCCTTTGAGATCTGGAATAAGGAGATCGGTGTTGCAGCCGATCGCATCTTCCGTTTTGGCAAGAGTGATAATTTCTGGGAGCATGGCTCCGGTCCTTGCGGCCCCTGCAGCGAGGTTTACTATGACCGCGGCGAAAAGTACGGCTGCGGCAGCCCCGATTGCAAGGTAGGCTGCGAGTGCGACCGCTTCATGGAAGTTTGGAACAATGTATTCTCCCAGTTTGACAACGATGGCCAGGGTAACTATACTGAGCTTGCCCAGAAGAATATCGACACCGGCATGGGTCTGGAGCGTTTGGCTGTGGTTTGCCAGGATGTTAACAGCCTCTTCGATGTGGATACGGTTATGAACATCACCAACCATGTTACTGCCATTACCGGCGCTTCTTACGGCCAGAGCGTCAAGACCGATGTAAGCCTGCGTGTTATTACCGACCATATCCGGGCTTCCACCTTTATGATCGCCGACGGCGTACAGCCCACCAACGAGGGCAGAGGCTATGTGCTTCGCCGTCTGCTGCGTCGTGCTGCCCGTCACGGCAAGCTCCTGGGCGTGAATAAGCCCTTCCTGTATGAGGTTGTGGAAACCGTTATCAAGGAGAACGAGAGCCACTACACCTATCTTCGTGAGCGCGCCGCTCATGTGATCCGTGTGGTAAAGAACGAGGAAGAAAACTTCGCCCGTACCATCGATATCGGCATGCGTATCTTCTCTGAGAAGCTGGCGGAGCATAAAGCTGCCGGCGCTACCGTATTCTCCGGCGCGGATGCCTTCCTGCTGTCTGATACCTACGGCTTCCCCATTGACCTTACTGTGGAAATGCTGGAAGACGAAGGCATGACCGTAGATATGGAAAAGTATGTTGCCTGCCGGGAAGAGCAGCGCATCCGTGCCCGGGAAGACCGCAAGAAGATGGGTGACCTTGGCTGGGCCGGTATCGACCTGGGCCTGGACAATACGCCTACTCAGTTTGTGGGTTACGAAGAGATCGGCTGCGAAGCCAAGGTTTTGGCTGTTTGTGTCGGTGAGGAAGTTACCGGCTCTATCACCGGCGGCGAAAAGGGCATTATCGTTCTGGATAAGACACCTTTCTATGCTGAAATGGGCGGCCAGGTGGCTGACCACGGCGTGATCTGTATTGATGAGATTAAGTTCCAGGTTACCAATGTGCTGAAGGACAAGGGCGGCAAGTACCTGCACCACGGCACTATGCTCAGCGGAACCATTAAGGTAGACGACAGTGTTTGGGCTGTTATCGATACCGAGCGGCGCAGCGCCATTATGCGCGCCCACTCTGCTACCCACCTGCTGCAGAAAGCTCTGGTTGGCGTGCTGGGCGACCATGTCCATCAGGCTGGCTCTTTGGTAGAGCCTGACCGTCTGCGCTTCGACTTTACCCACTATTCTGCTCTGACCGCTGAAGAGCTGGCTAAGGTGGATGCTGTTGTTCAGGCTACCGTGCTGGAGGGTTACCCCATCGACATCCGGGAAATGTCCATCGACGAAGCCAAGGAAATGGGCGCTACCGCTCTGTTTAGTGAAAAGTACGGCGATACTGTCCGCGTTGTTAATATGGGCGGCTACTCCATTGAGCTTTGCGGCGGCACGCACCTGGACAATACCGCCAAGGTTGGCCCCTTCCGCATTGAGAGCGAGGGCAGTGTAGCTTCCGGCGTGCGCCGTATCGAGGCTATTACCGGCAAGGAGTGCCTGGCCGATATGGAGCGCAACCGCAAGCTGCTGTATGCTGCCTGCGCTGAGCTGAAGACCAAGCCTGCCGACCTGGTGGACAAGATCCATGGCCAGATCGATGAGATCAAGGCACTTAAGCGCAATATTGAAAGCTTTAAGACCAAGGAGGTCGCCGGCGAAGCAGACCGCTTCCTGTTCGGCGCAAAAGAGATCTCCGGTCTGCGGGTGCTTACTGCAACTGTACCCAATGCCGATGCCGGCAAGCTGCGCCAGATGGGCGACCTGCTGCGGGATAAGGCAAGCAATGTAGTGGCTGTTCTGTCTGCAGTTAACGATGGCAAGATCACCTTCCTGGCTGTTTGCGGCAAGGATGCCATTGCCAAGGGCGTTAAGGCCGGCGACCTGGTGCGCCAGGTATGTACTGCCTGCGGCGGCAGCGGCGGCGGCAAGCCCGACAGCGCTATGGGCGGCGGCAAGGATGTTATGAAGCTGGACGATGCTCTGGCTATGGTGGACGATTTCGTAGCCTCTAAGGTATAACTATCAAAGGAGGATGCCCCAGCGGCATCCTCCTTTTCAAAATTCATGAAAGGAGAAAGTATATGCGCCTGCTCATGCTTTTTACCCTGGGCTTTTGCTCCGGCAGCGCCTTTTGCGCTTATCTGGCCTGGGATCAAAACGCCCTTTGGCTCATGTTGGCAGCAGTATTCTTTTTCCTTTTTGTTTTCTGCGTTTGCCTTCGCAAGCGTGCTGCTGTTGCTGCCGGTGTATGCCTGCTTGGAGCAGCAGTGTCTTTTCTTTGGTATTGGGGTTATGATGCCTATTTTCTAAAACCTGCCAGAATACGGGACCAAACTGTAAGCAGCTGCAATATCCGCGTGACCGATTACAGTTTTGATACCAGCTATGGTACGGCTGCGGACGGAGAAATTGTACTTAGCGAAAGACGCTATCAAGTTCGCTTTTATTTAAATGAAAAATGTGAGCTAAAGCCCGGGGACCGGGTGCAAGGAGATTTCCGCTTGCGCTATACAGCTGCCGGCGGAGAAAAGGGCGCATCTTTTCACCAAAGCGAGGGTATTTTTCTGCTGGCTTACAGCAAAGGAGAGCCTACGGTTTATCCTGCAGATGGGCTAGATGCCCGCTTTTATCCCGCAGTGCTGCGAAAGGCGGTTCTAAAGCTATTGAACGATGTTTTTCCGGCAGATACAGCGCCTTTCGCTTCGGCGCTGTTGATCGGAGAGGACGATGGGCTGACTTATGCCGAAAATACTGCCCTTAAAATTAGCGGCATTCGCCATGTGGTTGCAGTTTCCGGCCAGCATTTGGTCATACTTTTGGCTGCTGTTATGCTTCTTTCCGGCAGAAGCCGAAAGATTGCCTGCTTTGTCAGCATCCCTATTTCTATACTGTTTGCGGCTATGGCAGGCTTTACGCCGTCTATTCTTCGCGCTTGTATTATGCAGCTTGTTATGCTGGGAGCGTTTTTGATCAAGAGGGAATATGACGGCCCTACCGCGTTGTCCTTTGCTGTGCTACTGATGATAGCGGCCAATCCTCTGGCGGTAACCTCTGTAAGTTTGCAGCTGAGTGCCGGCAGTATTATTGGCATGTTTTTGTATTCCAGCCGTATTTACCGAAGAATACGGGAGTGGTCCTTTTTCAAAAGGGTCAAGGATCAAACGATATTAGGAAAGCTTTTGCATTGGCTTATTGGTTCGGTGTCGGTTACACTGTCTTCTATGGTAATTACCGTGCCCTTAAGCGCGATTTATTTCCGTACTGTAAGCCTTATAGGCGTTGTTACCAATTTAGTTACCCTTTGGCTTATTACATTGGTATTCTACGGCATTATTCTGTGTGTAGCATTGGGCGCGGTTTGGAGCTGGGGCGCTGTGCGGCTGGGTAAGCTGCTGAGTATTCCTATCCGTTTTATTCTTTCGGTTGCCAAAGCCCTTTCTGCTGTGCCTGGAGGGTGCTTATACCTGCGAAATGAATATATTATCCTTGCAGCCATAGCTGCCTACGGCGTGCTGCTGCTAATGCTCTATTGGAAACAGCTTCGTATTTGGATGGGCGGCTGCCTGATTGCCTGCATTCTGTTTCTGGGTTTGGCTTCTTCCTGGATGGCGCCGCTTCAAGATCCTTGGCGCATTACTGTTTTGGATGTTGGGCAGGGGCAGAGCATCCTGCTGCAAAGCGGACAGCGCACCTATATGGTAGATTGCGGCGGCGATTATGCCGAGGGTACGGCGGATATTGCTGCGGAAACCCTGCTTAGCATGGGCATAACCCGGCTGGATGGGCTGATCCTTACCCATTTTGATGCAGACCATACCTGCGGTGTGGAGAATCTATTAAGCAGGATCCAGGTGGATACTCTGTTTTTACCGGATGATCCGGAGCATGCGGATTATGCTTTGTTATCCGGCAAGAGCAAAAATGCAATCACGGTTACGCAAGATCTTTTTATAGCATGGAGCAGCGCCAAAATTACAGTATTTAGCGCCAATGGCGGCACAAACAGCAATGAAAAGAGCTTGTGTGTCTTGTTTCAAAGCGGAAACTGTGATATACTGATTACAGGCGATAGGCCTATCAGCACAGAGCTTATGCTGCTGTTTTATGCGGATATTCCACAGCTGGATTATTTGGTAGCCGGGCATCACGGCGCCAGAACTTCTACCAGCGATGCGCTGCTTCGCCGGCTGAAGCCTGAAACTGTGCTGATCAGCGCCGGAGAGAATAACCGATTCGATCACCCGCATCAAGAGGTGCTAGACCGGTTACTTGCCCACGGATGCAAAATTTTACGCACTGATCTACTGGGAACGATCGTTATAAGGGGGTGAATCCATGGCAAGAAAAGAAACGGAATGTGTTGACAGCGTTCAGCTTCTAAAATCCCATATTAAAGCAAAAGCTTTTTCTCCGCTGTATTTCTTCCATGGAGAAGAAACCTTTTTGCTGCACCACTATCTGGAGCAGCTGCGCAAGCACATTATCGATGAGCTTACGGAATCGTTTAACTATCATAAGCTTACAGGAGAAACTTTTGATATCCGCGCATTTGCCGAAGCGGTGGAAGCCCTGCCTATGATGGCAGAGCGCACCCTTATTTGGGTAGACGATGTGGATATTTTCAAGTGCAACGAATCAGACCGGGAAAAGCTTATTGAGCTATTTTCCGATATGCCGGATTATTGCACGGTAGTGTTTACCTACATTACTACTGCCTGGAAGCCGGATAAGCGGCTGAAAAGGCTTTGGGACGCAGTTAGCAAAAACGGCGTTATTGTGGAGTTTGCAAAGCAGAGCCAGCGGGACCTGATCGCCTGGATCACCCGGCATTTCGCTGCCCGGCAAAAGAAGATCAGTCCTGATCTTTGCGCTTACCTGATCGACATTACGGGGGGCACTATGACGGCCCTTTCCGGGGAAATTGCTAAAATTTCTGCCTATTCCGGCTCGGATGCCATCTGCAAAGCGGATATAGATGCGGTTACTGAGCCAGTTATGGATGCAGTGGTCTTCCAAATGACAGATATGCTTGGGCAGGGGAACTACGGCGGCGCGCTGCTGAAGCTTCGCCAGCTGCTGAAAATGCAGCAGGAGCCCCTGGGCATTTTAGGCGCTATCGGCGGCCATTTCCGCCGCTTGAGCGCGGCAAGAATACTCTTGGATCAGGGCAAAAAC
This sequence comes from Oscillospiraceae bacterium, assembly GCA_017437095.1. Taxonomy (GTDB): domain Bacteria; phylum Bacillota; class Clostridia; order Oscillospirales; family Oscillospiraceae; genus Faecousia. Next base: position 42,143 of record JAFSBW010000043.1, on the reverse strand, counting down.
GCCGGCGAACTGATGAAGCTGTGCGGCATTGCAGACTATGCGGCAAGAAAGACTATGTCCGCTGCGGGAAAGTTTCCCCCTCGCTTCTATGCCAAGACGGCGCAGCTGGTGCTGGAAACGGATTATAAGATCAAAACTTCTTTTGACGATACCGACCGCTTGCTGGAAATGTTGATCATGCGTCTTGCCCAGGAGGCCCGCAATGGTTAATATTCGGGAGTGTATCGTTGTAGAGGGCCGGTATGATAAAAACACCCTGGCCCAGATCGTAAATGCCCCTATTGTGGAAACTTCCGGCTTTGGCATTTTTAAGGATAAAGATCAGCAGCATCTTTTGCGGCAAATCGCTGCCAAGCGGGGCTTGATCGTCTTTACCGATAGCGACGGCGCAGGCTTTGTGATCCGTAATTTTCTCAAGGGGCTGATTCCTGCTTCTCAGCTGAAGCATGCCTACATTCCGGATATTTCCGGCAAAGAGCGCCGCAAAGCTTCTGCCGGAAAAGAGGGTTTGCTTGGGGTAGAGGGCATGACGCCGGAGATCATTTTGCAGGCACTGCGCCGCAGCGGCGCTACCATAGAAGGGGAGAGCGAGCTTCAAAGCGGCGCTATCACCAAGCAGGATTTTATGGCTCTGGGCCTTTCCGGCGGCGCTGGCAGCAGCGAAAAGAGAGCCCGCCTGATGGCAAAGCTGGGATTTCCCAAGCACATGAGCAGCAATGCACTGTTGCAGGCTGTGAATTTACTGTACACCCTGCCGGAGCTTCAGGAGCTTGCCGGGCAGTTGGAGAAAGAAAATGGTTGATATACAAGTAAAAGACCTTACCAAATTCTTCGTGATCGGTGAGAATTTGCTGGAGGGTCTGTCTTTTGAAATTCAAGAAGGGGAGCGGGTTGCTATTCTCGGCCGCAACGGCTGCGGAAAGACTACGCTTTTCAAGATCCTTACCGGGGAGATGGACTACGACGAGGGTACTGTCTTTGTAAATCCCCATAAGCGGATCGGTCTTATTTCCCAGATCCCCAATTTTCCCCAGGGCTACACGGTGGAGCAGGTTTTGCGCTCTGCCTACACCGGCATTCTGCGCACCAAGCAGCGCATGGAGGAGCTGGAGGAGGCTATGCTCACCGGGGCTACCCAGGAGCAGCTAAAAGAATATGATACCCTGGTCAACCGCTTCCAATCCGGCGGCGGCTACGAGATGGATGTAGAGGTGGATAAGATCTGCAACGGCCTTGCCATTACCCCGGAGCAGCGAAAGCAGCTCTTTTCCAGCCTATCCGGCGGCGAAAAGACCAGGATGAACCTTGCCCGGCTGCTTCTGGAAAAGACGGATATTCTGCTGCTGGACGAGCCTACCAACCATCTGGACCTGAACAGTGTAGAATGGCTGGAGGGCTATATAAAAGCCTTTAAGGGTACTGTGCTGGCCATTTCTCACGACCGCTATTTCATCGACCGCATTGCCCAGCGGGTGATCGAGATTGTGGACGGCCATGCTGAGTTCTACTCCGGCAATTATTCTTTCTATATGGACGAAAAGCAGGCCCGGTTTGACCTTCAGATGAAGCAGTATCAGACCGAGCAGGCAAAACTGAAGCAGCTTGGCTTTACGGTAGAGCGCATGAAGGGCTGGGGCATTAACAACCGCACCCTTTACCGCCGGGCTATGTCCATCCAGCACCGCATGGAGCGCATACAAAAGACGGAGCGCCCTAAGACGGAAAAGACTATGAAAGCCACCTTCGGCGAAAAGGATTTTTCCGGCGATGTGGTTTTCAAGATGAAAAATGTAGCCAAAGGCTTTGGCGAGAGAATGCTCTTTGAAGGCGTAGAGCTGAATGTAGAAGCAGGGGAGCGCATCGCTCTGCTGGGTGACAACGGCACGGGAAAATCCACCTTTATCAAATGTCTTTTGGGAGAGGAAGACTGCGCCGGAAAGATCCAGTTCGGCCCGACTGTTAAGTGGGGCTACCTTCCCCAGATCATTCATTTTGAACACCCGGAGCGCACTTTGTACGATACCATGCTCTACGAAAAGAATTGCACTCCTCAGGTCGCTCGTGACCGCCTGGGCGCTTTTCTTTTCCAGGGCGAAGATGTGTTCAAAAAGGTAGGGGAGCTTTCCGGCGGCGAGCAGTCCCGTCTGCGGCTATGCATGCTCATGGATGAAAAGATCAACCTGCTGATCCTGGATGAGCCTACCAACCATCTGGATATCGCCTCCCGGGAGTGGATCGAAGCCGCTATTGAAGAGTTTGAGGGCGTGCTGCTGTTTGTATCCCATGACCGTTATTTTATCGAAAAGTTTGCCGAGCGTATCTGGCTGCTGGAAGATGGCAGCATCCGGGATTTCAAGTGCGGCTACGCAAAATACCGCTCCATTTTAGAGCGTGAAGCTATGCAGCGCCAGCCGGTCGTTTCCGAGGCGAAGCCCAAAAAAGAAAAGCCCAAGGGCGGCACAAAGGAGCAGGATAAGCTTATCCGCCGCCTGGAACGGGAGATCGAAAAGCAGGAGGGCGTGATTGCTCAGCTGGATACCGCCATAGAAAACGCCGCTGCTGACTACCAGGAGCTTACCCACCTTCTGGGAGAGAAGGAAGAAGCAGAGCTTGTTCTCATGGAGCTTATGGAGCAGTGGGAAGCGGCGCAGGAATAAATTGAAACGAAATAAGGAGGATCAACCATGGTAAACAAGAATCAAAAATGGCAGGATATGCCCCTTTATGAAAAGATTTTTTATGTGTTATCTCTTTTGAGCATGGGTGCGATGCTGGTGGCCGCAGTCTTGGCAATAACAAGCGTAATTACGAATGTTGCTGCGGTTGCTGTTCCAATACTTGCAATTTATGGGCTGTCTGAGGCTGTGATCTCCTGGAAATATGATAAGCTTTATTCAGCTTTTCACATTTGTCTTTTTGCATTGTTTATTTATTTTTGGTTATCCGAATTGCTTTAAACAGAAAATTTGTTTCTGAGTTAAAACTGCGTAACGATATATTCCATTTAGAAAGGAAGAACATTATGGATAGATTAAAAGAAACCTGGTCTAAATTTGCAATCAATGAAAAAATCGGCTTGATTGCAGCTGGAGTGTGTACTCTGGTGATGCTTGCTCTGATGTTGTCAGCAAGAGATGCGATTGAAACTGTGCTTCCCTATGTATTTATTGTCGGGGCTTTTGAATGCGTTGCTGCGGCTGCGTTTATTTGGAGAAAAAACAAGCGCCAGGCGATTATTTATGGAATTGTTGGTGTTGCTTTGTGTATTGCTATGTGTATCCTTGGTTTTAAAGCCAGAGTTTAATCCAAGGGCTTGACACATTATAAAAAGCGGCCTATAATAACCCAGAATAAAAACTAAGGAGATTTTTTCTATGAGTGGTTGTAGTGGTAACTGTTCTACCTGCGGCAGCGATTGTGCCGACCGCAAGGCGGAAAGCCTTCTTGCCAAGCTGAATCCCAAATCCAGCGTTAAAAAGGTGATCGCTGTGGTATCCGGCAAGGGCGGCGTTGGCAAGAGTACTGTAACTTCTATGCTGGCTGTGGCTATGGCCAAGCAGGGCAAGCGGGTCGGCGTTCTGGATGCCGATATTACCGGCCCTTCCGTGCCTACCGCCTTTGGCGTTACTGAGTGCCAGGGCGCTAGCCAGGATGGGCTGTATCCTGCCCTTACCAAGGGCGGTATCCAGGTTATGTCCATCAATCTGCTGCTGGAGAACAATACCGATCCCGTGGTTTGGCGCGGCCCTGTGATCGCCGGCGCTGTCAAGCAGTTCTGGACGGATGTTATCTGGGAAGATGTGGACTATATGTTTGTGGATATGCCTCCCGGCACCGGCGATGTGCCCCTTACCGTTTTCCAGAGCCTGCCCGTGGACGGCATCGTGATCGTAACCAGCCCTCAGGATCTGGTAAGCATGATCGTATCCAAGGCTGTTAAGATGGCTAATTTGATGCACATTCCCGTTCTGGGCTTTGTAGAGAACTATAGCTACCTGGAGTGCCCCGATTGCGGCAAGCGCATTGAAGTGTTTGGCAAGAGCCGCCTGGAGGAGGTTGCTAAGGAGTTTGATCTGCCCGTCCTGGCCCGGCTCCCCATCGATCCCAAAGTGGCTGAGAGCTACGACAGCGGGCTTATGGAGGCTGTAGATACCTCTGCTATCCAGGGTGTTGTAGATACCATTCTGGCTTCCAACTAAATAATAATGCCGCCGGAGATCTTCCGGCGGCATAAAAAATCCGCTGCCGTCAACGGCAGCGGATTTTAACATTAGTCGTTGGTGTAGTTATCGAAATAACCCTGGATATATACGATGGGAGTGCCCTTGTCGCCGGAGCCGGAGGTCAGGTCGCACAGAGAGCCGATCAGGTCGGTCAGGCGGCGGGGGGTAGTGCCCTGGGCTGCCATATTGCCAACCAGGGAAGAGCCGTCCTTATGGCGGATCTTTTCGCTGATGGCATTGCGCAGAGCTTCGCCGGAGAGGTTGGCGAAATCGTTATCTGCCAGGTATTTCAGCTTCAGCTCGTTGGGAGTACCCTCCAGGCCAGCGGTGTAAGCAGGGGAGACCACAGGGTCAGCCAGCTCCCAGATCTTGCCGATGGGATCCTTAAAAGCGCCGTCGCCGTAGACCATAACCTCCATGTGCTTACCGGTAAGCTTCAAAAGACGGTCCTGAATGTCCTCAACCAGGCTCTGGCAGTCCTGAGGGAAGAGCTTAACGGTATCTTCCGTAGCCTTGTTGGAGCCCAGCAGACCGTAGCGGGTATTGTAGCCGCTGCTGCCAACGGGCTTATTCATAATATCGTCCAGGCCGCAAACGATCTCGGCACCGGCATCCCGGAGCAGCCGCTTGGTGCGTACGCGGGTATGGATATCGCAATTGATCACATTCTTGGTGTACTTAAGGATGGCACGGGGATCATTGGCAAAGATGACCTCGACCTCTGCGCCGCATTCACGGATAAGGCTGCTGTAGTATTCTACATAGTCAACGCCGGTAAAGGTATGCTTGCGGTAGCCAAACAGCTCGCGATACTTTTCTTCGCTGAGTACATCGGTATAGGGATTTACGCCCTTCTCGTCCATAATATCCAGATCGATCAGGTGGTTACCTACTTCATCAGAAGGGTAGCTCAGCATCAGCACGATCTTCTTGCAGCCCTTGGCAATACCCCGCAGGCAAATAGCAAAGCGGTTACGGCTGAGGATAGGGAAGATAACGCCAACGGTCTCTCCGCCGAGCTTGGCGCGGACATCTGCAGCAATGTCTTCAACGCTGGCATAGTTGCCCTGGGAGCGGGCAACGATCGCTTCGGTCATAGCAACAACATCCCGGTCACGAGGCTTGAGGCCATCGCTTTCCATAGCCTGCTGCACACAGTTTACAACGATCTCAGCCAGGTTATCACCTTGACGGATAATGGGGGCCCGAAGACCCATGGACACAGTTCCGAACATACGACTCATGGAACAACACTCCTAATCTAGATCAAGTTTATATTTGCCGGAGTTTTTTACTGATATATTATAATACATCCGCGGCCATTTGTAAAACATAAATCTGCAAGAAAATAGGCTTTTTACACATAAATTTTTGTTAAATTTGGGGAATATTACAAAATACGGTTCACAATATACCAAACGATAAGCAGCGCGACCATCAGCGGGATGTATGCTACCAATCCTGCAAGAGCGATGCCGATGGCTGTAATACCAAGAGAATTAAGCCCCAAAACCAAAAAGCTGAGAATAATTGTGGTCAATACCGCCTTGGAGATTGATCTTCCGATATAGGTTGCAAAAAAGAAGGTGTACAGCGCGCCGACGATAGGATTTACCGTAGCAATGGCAGCACCTACAAAGATCTTAAAAATGCCTACAGCCAGCATAAGCACCAGCACGATCAGCAGGATCGTTGGAGCGTAGGTTACGATCCCCTGGGGCAAGTAGGCGGTAAACAGCCAGTTTACCCCAAGCTGCATAGCAATGGCCAGAATAATAGTAAGGCATCGGAAAATAAGCCAGGTAAAGAAGTTTTCTCCACGGGGCAAAATGCTATCAAGCACATTGGCCAGAAATGCCAAAATGATCATATTTACAAGCTGTTCGCAGATAAGAGTAAACTCCGTCCCCTCAAATACAAAAATATGCATAGTATCGCCGGAAAGACGAATAAAGGGAAGGGTAGCCACAAACCGTTCGTATTTTGCGCCCAAGCTAAAAAGCACAACAGTAGCCGCGTATATAAACAGGATACCAATGGCGGAAGACACGGAATGGTCGATAATACTGTTTTTTCCAAAACAATACCGGCCAATGCAGCCCAGCACCAATGAACCGACAGCAAGCAGCACAACTGCTTTCCAGAAATGGTCGCCGGTAATATTCAAAGCGAGCAGCTGCTCTTTTAAAGCATCCATAATTACCTCCTACTGATAAACAGGAACATTATAGGCGATAACACACAAAAAAGCAAGAGAAAAGGCTGCAGCGCAATGCTGCAGCCTTTTTAAGTGAGGGGAAATTACTTGATCTCAGCGTCAGCGCCGGCTTCCTTCAGCTCGGCAACCAGCTTCTCAGCATCTTCCTTAGAGATAGCTTCCTTCAGGGTCTTGGGAGCGTTGTCAACCAGATCCTTGGCTTCCTTCAGACCCAGGCCGGTAGCAGCACGAACAACCTTGATAACGCCCAGCTTGGAAGCGCCGGCAGCCTTCAGGATAACGTCGAACTCGGTCTTCTCTTCAACCTCAGCAGCAGCGGCAACAGCGGGGCCGGCAACAGCAGCGGCAGCGGCGGAAACGCCGAAAACTTCCTCCAGGGTGTGAACCAGCTCGGACAGCTCCAGAACGGTCAGGCCCTTAACTTCCTCTACGAGAGCAGTGATCTTTTCACTAGCCATTGTTAAATCCTCCTAATAATGTGTGTGTGTTAGAATGTGTTGATAGGTTTACGAAATTAGGCTTCTGCTTCTGCAGCAGGAGCGGGGCCGGCCTTCTGCTCCCGGATCTGATCCAGGACAAATGCCAGGCTGGAAATGGGTGCCAGGAAGGTACCGAGAACCTGAGCAACCAGAGCATTCTTGCTGGGCAGCTCGCCGAAACCATTCAGCTGGTCAGCAGTCAGCACAGAGCCTTCTACTACGCCACCCTTGATGGTCAGCACGTTCTTGTTCTTCTTGGCGAACTCGCACACGATGCGAGCGGGGGCAATGGGATCGCCGGTGGTGCAGGCCATAGCAGTAGTGCCGTTGAGAACCTCGTCGAAATCGTAGCCAATATTCTTGGCAGCGAAACGGGTAAGAGTGTTCTTAACAACGGTGTACTCCACGCCAGCATCACGGAACTGCTTACGCAGGGCGGTATCCTGAGCAACATTGATGCCCTTGTAGTCAACGAACACGACGGAAGTAGCTTCCTTCATGGTGTTGGTCAAGGCTTCAACAACTGCCTTCTTGCTCTCCAGAACCTTTGCGTTGGGCATGTGGTGTTCACCTCCGAAATGAAAAAATGTCTTCCTGCCAGAAGACAGAAAGACACACAGAAAAATCATATCCGCGCACCTCGGCAGGACTTACGGCCGAAACCACCTGCTGTCTTTGGCAACTCTTGAATTATAACAAAAACCCCTTGACTTGTCAAGGGGTTTTTGCAAATAATTGTAAATAAATTACACGTACTTAGCAGTACCGACCTTAACGCCGGGGCCCATGGTGGAAGCAACGACGCAGGAGCGGATATACTGGCCCTTGGCAGCAGCGGGCTTAGCCTTTACAACAGCCTTAACCAGGGTATCCATGTTCTCAGCCAGCTTCTCTACACCGAAGGAAACCTTGCCGATGGGGCAGTGGATGATGTTGGTCTTGTCCAGACGGTACTCAACCTTACCAGCCTTGATTTCCTTAACAGCAGCGCCAACATTGGGGGTCACGGTGCCAGCCTTGGGGGAGGGCATCAGGCCCTTGGGGCCCAGAACCTTACCCAGACGGCCTACGATACCCATCATGTCGGGGGAAGCAACAACTACGTCGAACTCAAACCAGTTCTCCTTGGTGATCTTCTCAACCAGATCCATGCCGCCAACATAGTCAGCGCCGGCTGCCTGAGCTTCTTCAACCTTAGCATCCTTGGTGAAAACCAGAACACGGCGGGTCTTACCGGTACCGTTGGGCAGAACAACTGCGCCACGGACCTGCTGATCGGCGTGACGGGAGTCAACGCCCAACTTGATGTGCAGCTCAACGGTCTCGTCGAACTTTGCGGAAGCACCCTTCACTACCAGCTCCAGGGCCTCATTGGGATCATACTGAACAGAGCGGTCAATCAGCTTGGCGCTCTCCTTGTACTTTTTACCTCTAAACACTTTGTTATATCCTCCTTATAGTGGTGATGCGGAAAAATCCTCCCACATTTCCGGGGCAGCTCCCCGGACAGCAAATATCAATTAGTCAACAACGGTAATGCCCATGGAGCGGCAAGTACCGGCAACCTGAGACTCAGCAGCCTCCAGGGTAGCGCAGTTCAGGTCGGGCATCTTGGTCTTAGCGATCTCGGTGACCTGAGCCTTGGTGATGGTGCCAACCTTCTGCTTATTGGGAACTCCGGAACCCTTATCAGCACCGATGGCCTTCATGACCAGCAGGGGAGTGGGGGGAGTCTTGGTGATAAAGGTGAAGCTGCGGTCTGCGTATACGGTGATGACAACAGGAATCTTGTAGCCTTCCATGTCCTTGGTGCGGGCGTTGAATTCCTTGATAAATGCGGCGATGTTAACACCGTGCTGGCCCAGAGCGGGGCCTACAGGGGGGGAAGCGGTAGCCTTAGCGGCGTTGATCTGAAGCTTGATAATACCAGTGACTTTCTGTGCCATTATAAGCACCTCCTGAATATATAGTGGTAATATGCGCTATGCGCATTTCTTTCGGGGCTTTTGCCCCTCCCACGTCTCGGCCGGATCTAACCGACCCGATGCGTTTACTGGGATACGACCTCTACCTGATCGAGCTCAAACTCTACAGAGGTCTCGCGGCCAAACATGGATACAACCACAATGACCTGATTTTTGTCCACATCCACACTTTCCACAGTGCCGGTAAAGGAAGTAAGAGGACCGTCCAGAATGCGAACCGTATCGCCGGCAGCATAGTTTACGATGATCTCCTTCTTCTCTACGCCCATCTGGTACACTTCATCGTCCGTCAGGGGTGTGGGATCGTTGCTGGAAGTACCAACGAAGCCGGTAACTCCGCGTACATTCCGGATCACATGCCATGTGTCATCACTGTAGACCATCTTAACAAGCACATAGCCGGGGAATACCTTGCGGTCATAAGTTTTGCTCATGCCGGATTCGGTGATCTCCGTTACGGTTTCCAGAGGAATGGAAACAGCCAGAATCTGATCCTGCAGATTGCGGCTTTCTACGGTCTTTTCGATGGTAGCCTTTACAGTGTTTTCATAGCCGGAGTAGGTATGCACTACATACCATTTTGCAGTATCTGCCATTGCGCTACCTTAGTGGACAAGGCTTCGCAGCCAATTTACCAGGCCATCGATGCCGATGGTAGCAACATAGTCAAACACCCAGATGAACGCGCCAACGATAGCAACGCAGGCCAGAACGATCAGAGTGTTTTTGGCAACCTGCTTGGGGGTGGGCCATACTACCTTGCCAAGCTCGCTCTTGAGCTCGCGGAAGTATTTCTTGATCTTGCCCCAGGTTCTCTTGAACCAGTTTTCCTTTTTGGTTTCTGCCATTTCGAAGAGCCTCCCTTACTTAGTCTCGTTGTGAATGGTGTGCTTCTTGCAGAATCTGCAATACTTCTTCATTTCGAGACGGTCGGGGTCATTCTTCTTGTTCTTCATGGAATTGTAGTTTCTCTGCTTGCACTCGGAGCATCTCAAAGTGACTTTAACGCGCATAACGGCACCTCCTTAAAAAATTGCCTCCCTGTATCACTTCGGCTAGTAAAAATTTAGAAAGCGGCTACTACAATTACCGCTCCGAAGCTGAAAAAGACGCAAAAAAATAAGCCCTTTTTCACAGGTAGATACATTCTACCACAGGGGGTATTGTAAGTCAATAACTTTTTTCCTTATTTTTCTGCATTTTTTATTTCCTTTTTGGTATTTTCCGTGTATAATAAGGCCAAATAGGAGAGTGATAGCTTGAACGATGAGATCAGAGCGTTTTTGCGGGAAAATGCTGAGCCCAAATATGCCGCTTTTCATAAAAAACTGTGCCCGGATACCGCTTATTCCATAGCCGGCGTAAGAATGCCCAGGCTTAGAAAGCTGGCCAAAGAGCTGGCAAAGCGCCCAAGCCTGGTTTTTGAAAATATGCCTGAGTGCTACGAAGAGGTTATGCTGCTGGGGCTTACAGCTGCCTATAGGAAAACACCCTTTGCGGATAAGCTGCCGGAAATATGGGCGATCTTACCGCTGGTGGACTGCTGGGCGTTTACAGATTGCATGGCAGCAACCTTCCGCCTGCGCGATGACGAGCTGGATGATGTATGGGATTTCTGCCTGGAATGCCTGGCGCAAAGCCATCCCTATACCAGAAGGTTTGGCCTGGTAATGATGCTGGACCATCTTATCCGCCCGGAATATATTCCGCAGATCGCAGCTGCCGCCTCCTGGATCACAGACGAAAACTATTATGTACGCATGGCGCAGGCCTGGCTTTTGGCAGAGCTTGCCATCCATGATTTTCAAAGGGTGGAAGCCCTGCTGAAAAGCGGCTCTTTGGAGATTTTTACCCACAATAAGACCATTGCCAAGCTGCGGGATTCCTACCGTATTTCCCAGGAGCAGAAGCAGTCTTTGCTGCAATTACGAAGAAAAGAGGATACCTTATGAATAAGATCATGGCCGTTGACTACGGTGATGCCCGCACCGGTATTGCCATCTCCGATCTGCTTTGCTCCATAGTTGGCTCTACTACAGTTATTCACAGCCGGAGAGATGAAAAGACCGTTGATGAGATATGCCGGCTAGTAAAAGAAAACTCTGTTGGCCATATTGTGGTGGGCCTGCCTAGAAATATGGATGGCTCTGAGGGCCCCCGGGCTCAGCTTTGCCGGGAATTCGCCGCAAAGGTAGAAGAGGCCACCGGCCTTGCGGTAACACTGTGGGATGAACGGCGCACTACGGTGGAAGCCCACCAAATATTAAACGATCATAACTATCACGGAAAAAAACGGAAGAATACAGTAGACGCGGTTGCGGCTTCGCTGATCCTGGAGGGCTATCTGCGCTTTCGCTCCCGGTAACATATTTCCCTCGCTCCGGTTGCCACCAGCAGGATGCCAAACAGCTTCTTGATCCACATAGGGTGAATGCTTCCGGCAATATAGCTGAAAATAAAAGCGGATACACAAGCTCCTATCATACCCGGCAATACTTTTTTCACAGGCAGCTTGCCCTGCCTTATGCAAAAGCAGCTGGCGATCACCGCGGCCGGAATAAAAAACATTAAGTTCACAAGCCTGGCATCGTCCTGATTCCAACCCTGAAGCATGGTAAGATAGATTATCAAAAGACTTCCGCCGCCGGTTCCCAGGCCTGACAGCAGCCCCAGGATGCTGCCTACAATAATAGCTAACCCCATAAATAGCGAACTCCCGCAAAAAGGATAAAGGCGCCAAGGATCTTATGAAGGTATTTGGTAGGTATCTTTTTTGCGGTTAACCCTGCCGCAATGCCGCCGATTGCCGACCCAGCCAGATATGGGGCAGCGTCCCGCCAGGGCAGGGAAGGAATACCTGCCGCAACCAGGCTAACCAGGCAAGCCGGAAGGATCATGCTGACGGAAGCCGGAAAGATCTCGTTTTCTTCCAATTCGCCGCTTAGTGACAACGCGGGCACCAGGATCATACCGCCGCCCGCGCCCAGCAGACCGTTGACGGCACCGGCAGCAACCGCTGCCAAAGTGATCTTTACCTTTCCTTTTTCCATGATTACCACCTCTTGCGTATTTTTGCACAAAGGCAGCAGAATATGTAAATGCTCCGGAAGATTTCTTCCGGGGCACCAGAGTGTCGATAAAGCCCCAAACCGTCAAAATGCAATTTTTGGCAGTTTGGGGCGATTTTTTAGAATTGAAGCTATTTTTAAATAAAGCATTTGCATAAAATGAAGCGAAAAAGCTTGCTTCGCAAGGCATTTTGACTTACTGCGCAAACCTCCCTCTACCGTACCGTCTGTACGCCGACGAGTGCGGTTTGCTTGTCTTTGTGGCTTTCTCGACCTCTGACAGTCTGTCGAAAAATGCTTTTTCGACAGACTTATGCCCCGGAAGAAATCTTCCGGGGCATAATGCTTTTGATCAATTAGTAGGCACTGGAAGGAGCAATAGTAAAGTCCAGATCCAGCTTGGAAATATCTCTCTCGCCAACCTTGGTGGCATCTACCTTTTCCTTGAGCCAGGCCTGGGTGGCTTCGGTGCGCAGAGTGGAGTCGACCATATAGTCGCGATAGTTCAGCTCGTCCTTTTCAACGAAGTAGATCAGGTGATAGCCAAATTCGGTTTCTACGATCTCGCAGTCGCCGGGGTTGCGCTTGGCATCAAAGATCCAATCGTTGAAGCCGTCTACCATCTGGCCTTCAAGCACATGGGAGTACAGGCCGCCGTTGTACATGGAGCCGCCGTCATCGGTATTGGCTTCCACCATAGCGGCAAACTCGTCTTCGGTCTTGCCGGTGGCGTTGAACTGAGCCAGGATCTCCTCGGCCTTCTGCTTGGTAGCCTGCTTCTCGGCATCGGTGTAGGTGGTAACACCGTTGGTAACAGTGCCGCCCTCAAAATCTACAAGGATATGACGAATGGTAACGGTGTCTTCCATAAAGTCATCACGGCCATCGAAAATAACAGCGTAGTAGCCGGTGACCTTGCCGGTATCGGTGCCATCTTCGGCCTTTTCAGTAATGGGAACGATGGTGAAATCGCCGGACTTGCGGGAAGCATCGCCCAGCCAATCCTTATAATAGGTGCTCAGATAGGCAAAGGCTACATCTTCGTTTACGGTAGCGGTAGGAACGCTGGAGCCTTCGCTGCCTTCGGAAGAGGCATTCTGATAAATGCTCAGGCTGGCAATGGCAGCATTCAGGCTTTCGGCGTTTGTGGGCTTAGCGGCTGCGATGGAATCGGCAGCAGCCTTGCAGGCAGCTTCGGCAGCAGCCTTTTCCTCGTCGGAATAGGTGGTGGTGCCGGTAGCTTCATCTTTAGTACCGCCCTGGTAGAAATCGCTTACGCGCAGCTGGTAAACGGTATAGGAGAAATTGGAGTAGTCGTTGGGATGCTCAGCCAGGTAGGCAGTGTAGTCTGCCTCGCCGTAGGAGAGGGCCTCAGTGTGGGCGTTGCGGTAGGAATTGGCCAGAGCCAGCACGTTAAGATAATCGCGGTAGCTGCTCTTGCGGGCGCCGTTGCCATACATATAAGTAAGGTATTCACCCAGGCTTGCAAAGCCGCCGTCGATCGCGGAATGCTCAATGTTGTGCAGGATCTCTTCCACATTCTGCTTCTCTTCTTCGGTCAGCTTGTGGCCTTCAGCCTTGGCAGCATCGTAGAGGGTATAGATCTCGATGGCATCCTGTACAGCCTGGTTGGCAAACATATCCGCCCAGGTGACCTTGCCTTCGGTGTCGTAGTAGGACTGGTTGAGGGGTTTATAAATGTCCAATCCGTACATAGTTAGCATATAGGGCGTGCTGTTCTGATATTCGCTGTACCAGGCGTTATACTGGTTGCTGATGGCATCGATATAGAAATAGTTCAGCTCAACAGCATTGATATCGTGGTCGTTTACCTCCAGAACGGTATCATGGCGGGCAAAGAAACCGGTTTCATCAAGCCGATTGTAGACGATAGAGCCTAAAAATGCCACCAAAATAATAGCCATAGCCGTTACGAAGGCGATGGTATAGATCTTTGTTTTCTTTGCTTCTTTCTGCTCCTTCAGCTGTTTTTCGGTCATTTGAAGGGCTTGCTGCTCTTTACGCAGCTTCTTCTTGCTGGATGCGCTCATGTAAATCAAATCCTCTCATTTGTGCGATAGATCATCTATGTATGCTATTGCGGGCATAGACTTGGGTATTATATACGATTTTTGATGGTTTTGCAAGGGGTATTGCGTAAAATTAACAAAATACGGCAACTATGCCAACGAATATTAAAAAAGCCTGGGAGAAAATCTCCCAGGCCCAGCCCGCTTTGGCCGTACGCATCTAATTATGACCTGCACGAACCGGCAGGTGGGTCGCCTCTCCGGGCTTTAGCTGCTCCCAACGTCCACCTAATGTCAAAGCATAGGCGGGAGGTCTGCAATCGGGCCGGGAAGTATCAGGCATCCCTATTATAAAATGTGGGTCCAAATAGACACATTACGCACCAAGCAGGGTTTGCTTTAGTCTTCGTCTTCTTCTTCGTAGAGCTCGTTCATGATGAGCTCGTATACAGTTTGCAGCTCTTGCTCGTCTTCTACAGCGCACAGAATGCTCTCGCCATCTTCATCTACATTCTTGAGAATGCTGACTTCCAGGGCTTCTACATCCTCTTCTCCGGCGGGAACAACCGCCAGATAATTCTCGCCGTTATATTCCAAAGTGGACAGGACTTCCAGTTCATATTCTGTGCCGTCTTCATCTACGATGGTAATAAAGTCAGAACCGAATTGATCTTCCATGATAAATTCCTCCTTAGATTTTCTGTTTCTATTTTACAAACTCTTTGCCGTAAAATCAAGAGGAAATATGCTTTCATGGTATATGTTATGAAAAGAGGGTCTGCTTTATGCCTTGGAAATAATTTGTTCAATGATTATTTACGAAATTGGGGCTTTCGTTTTTAGTTTGGGTATGCTATAATATCATGAACGATATTGTAGGTAACTATCGTTTTCTATAAAGTTCTGTATACAAACATCACCCAACCGGCCTTGCTGCCGGGTAAATGGAGGTATGAATATGATGAAGGATCAAAACACCCCCAAGCCCCCCCGCCAGGATTGGCAGCCCCATTGGGCGCTGAAACTTCTGTATCGGGTTTGGATGGTTGTATTTACCGCAGCGAAGGTAGCCCTTGCGGCTGCGGCTACCGTTGCTATTATCTGCGGCATTTGCATTGTTGTATTCCTGGGATCGCTTAGTGATTTTTTGGAATCGGATGCCATGCAGGATACCCATATCGATCTGTCCGATGCAGTAAAGGATTCCAACTCCTTTGTATACTATTACGATAAAGATGGCAATGTGCAGCTGCAGCAGAAAATCTTTGCGGATGTGTACAACTCCTGGGCAGATTATGAGGATATTCCGGAGGACCTGATCCATGCTGCCATCGCCATTGAAGATAAGCGCTTCTATGAGCATCAGGGCGTGGACTGGGTTACCACAATCAAAGCATGTGCCGGTATGTTCTTTGGTGATGCGGATGCCGGCGGCTCTACCATTACCCAGCAGCTGGTAAAAAACCATACCGGTGATAACGATGTTACCGTTCAGCGTAAGCTTCTTGAGATCTTCCGCGCCAATGATATTGAAAAGCGCTACGACAAAGAAGTAATCATGGAATATTACCTTAACGAGATCTGGTTTGGCAGAAAATGCCAGGGTGTTCGTACTGCTGCCGCCAAGTATTTCGGCAAGGAGCTGGAAATGCTTACCACTGCGGAATGCGCCAGCTTGATTTCTATTACCAACAACCCCTCTATGTACGATCCCTACGGCACCTCCGTTTATGCCCTTACCAAAGACGGTGAGGAAATGAACGGCTACCAGCGTAACAATTACCGCAAAAACCTGGTTTTGGAGCAGATGCTGGAGCAGGGTTGGCTCACCCAAGATGAATACGATGCCGCCTATGCGCAGGTTATTGTAAATAAGGATGGCGTTGATCTGGAAGACCAGTTTGCTACCTGCAAGAATGATGATTGCGAATATCGCGGCCTGGTCAGCACTTATAAGCACGAAAACGGTAATTATTACTGCCCCCTTTGCAATACCGATGCCGGAATCTCCGAGGGCGCCAGCCTAGAGGTTTATTCCTATTTTACCGATACGGTAATTGAAGATGTTGCCATGGCTTTGGCTGAGCGGGACGGTATGACCTGGAATAACGACACCAAGAATTACTACAAGAACTATATCAGCCGTGCGGGTCTTCATATCTATTCCACTATGGATATGGAAGTACAAAACCAGGTTGACAAGATCTATACAGACTTAAGCCAGATTCCTAAGACCCGTGGCAGCAGCCAGCTTCAGTCTGCTATCGTGGTGATCGATAATGAGACCGGCGATATTGTAGCTATTTGCGGCGGTGTTGGAGAAAAGATCGTTCACGACGGCCTGAACCGCGCTATCGATTCTGAGCTGCAGAGCGGCTCTTCTATTAAGCCTATCTCCGTTTACGGCCCTGCTTTTAATATCCAGGGCTATTCTCCGGCTACGATCATTAAAGACTTGCCCCTGAAATACAACGGCAGCACCGGCTGGCCCAAGAATGACAACCGTAAATACAACTATTCTCTTACGATGCATCAGGCAGTTGTCCGTTCTGTTAATGCCGTTGCCGCCAACACGCTTGACGAAATTGGCCTTAGCTATTCCTATGATTTCGCAAAGAATAAGTTTGGCTTGTCTACCCTTACCCGCAGCTATGTGATGCCCAACGGCACCATCAAGACAGATGAAGACTATGCGCCGCTTGCTGCCGGCGCCCAGACAGTTGGTGTTACTGTAAGAGATATGGCCAATGCCTTCTCCACCTATGCCTATAACGGCGTGCGCCGTCAGGCCCGTACCTGGCTGTATGTTTACGACAGCAACGGCAAGCTGGTTTTGGAAAATACGCAGGTAAGCGAGCAGATCCTCTCTGAGAAGGCAGTAAACTATATGAACTATTGCCTGGAGGATGCTGTTGCCGGCGGTACCGGTACGGAAGCCAAAATCAAAAACGCCTATGTATACGGCAAAACCGGTACGACCGCCAGCAATAAGGACCGTTGGTTCTGCGGCTTTACAAAGTATTATACCGCAGCTATTTGGTGCGGTTATGACCAGCCGGAGCAGATCTTCATGCGCGGCGGCGTAAACAATCCTTCCGCCTATCTGTTTAGCAAGGTGCTTACGCCTTTGCACGAAGGTGTGAAAAAATCGGAAACCGGCATGGTGGATTGGAGCGGCTTCACATCTGTAAAGGTCTGCCTGGATTGCGGTAAGCTGGCAACCGACGCTTGCGATAAGGACGTTCGCGCAGGCAGCGGCTTTACCCGCGTTAGCGAAACTGTTCGTGTGCTTCGCCAGGATGTGCCCAAGCAATCCTGCGACTGCCATACCATTGTTGAGTATTGCTCCGGCGGCGGTGTTGCTACTGAGTGGTGCAAGCTTTTTGCCCAGGAAAACCAGGCAACTATCGAGGAAAAGGCCCTTGTACGCATTACTGTAGAGAAGTTTAACGAGATCAAGAAGGCCTCTAAGACCGGTCTGGTAGATGCCTATGTAAGAGATGATTATATCTATCTGATCGATAAAAAGGGCGCGGATGCGGCTTTTAAGGGCTTTAAGAATAATCTCAACAAGGAAGAGGATCACCCCTACCTTGTATGCCCTGACCACACGGAAAAGACTTGGACAGAATATCTCGCTTCTAAGCTTCCCGGAATCGACGATCCTGTAATTCCCGGTGGCCCTGAGGTTACTGTCCCTCCGGAAACTACGCCCGAGAATCCTCCCGAGACAACTCCCGAAACTACTCTTCCCGAAGTGGGATAACCTTTTAGGAGATAGATATGATTTGGATTTCTGACCAGTGGAAAGACTATGAGGTTTTGGATACCTCTGATGGCGAACGCCTGGAGCGCTGGGGTAAGCATATCCTTGTACGCCCGGATCCTCAGGTGATTTGGGCTACGCCCCACAGCCATCCGGCTTGGAAAAAATATGATGCCCGCTATGTTCGCTCTGCTACCGGCGGCGGCCATTGGACGGATCATAAGCTTCCCGAGCGCTGGCAAATTAAGTATAAGGACTATTTGACATTTAATGTCAAACCTATGAATTTCAAGCACACCGGCGTTTTCCCGGAGCAGGCTGCCAACTGGGATTTTATCCGCGATACCGTAGCGCAGGCTGCCAGCAAGCGCCCGGTAAGGGTATTGAATCTGTTTGCCTATTCCGGCGGCGCTACTTTGGCGGCTGCTGCCGGTGGGGCAGAGGTATACCATGTGGATGCATCTAAGGGCATGGTTGCCTGGGCGAAAGAAAATGCCCAGGCTTCCGGCCTGGTGGATAGGCCCATTCACTGGATCGTGGATGATTGCGGCAAGTTTATCCAGAGAGAGATCCGGCGTGGACGGCGTTATGACGGCATTATTATGGATCCTCCCAGCTACGGCAGAGGCCCCAGCGGTGAGATCTGGAAAATGGAAACCAGCTTTTATCCCTTCTTGCTGGAAACCGCTAAGCTGCTAACCGACAACCCCTTGTTTGTAATTATCAATTCTTATACTACCGGCCTTGCTCCCAGCGCTGTTGGCTACGCCGCCGATTCTGTATTTGGAGCGACCCACGGCGGCAGTACAGCGGTAGGAGAATTGGGCTTGCCCGTTTCTTCCACCGGGTTTGTGCTGCCCTGCGGCGCTACGGGAAGGTGGACTCCCTAAGGAGGATTTACATTGAGCGAAGCAATTCGTGTTGAGCATTTGGCATACGAGTATCCGGGCGTGGAAGACACGCCCGGCGTTGCCGTATTTAAAGACCTGAGCCTGAGCCTTGAGCAAGGCAGCTTTGTTGCCGTTTTAGGCGGTAACGGTTGCGGAAAATCTACCCTTGCCAAGCATTTTAATTCTATTTTACTGCCCTGCGGCGGCAAGGTCTATGTTTATGGCATAGACAGTGCCAATGAAGATCGCCTGATCCAGATTCGCCGCAGCGTAGGCATGGTTTTTCAGAATCCCGATAATCAAATCGTTGCCAATGTGGTGGAAGAGGATGTTGCGTTCGGCCCGGAAAACCTTGGCATTGCAGCGCCTGAGATCCGCAACCGTGTGGATAAGGCCTTGCGCCAGGTAGATATGTACGATTACCGGGAGCATGCGCCCCATTTGCTTTCCGGCGGCCAAAAACAGCGCATTGCCATTGCGGGCGTTATCGCTATGGAGCCTAAATGCATTGTTTTGGATGAGCCTACTGCCATGCTTGACCCTAAGGGCCGCCGCGAGGTCATGGATACGATCCTGCGCCTGAATAGAGAAAAGGGCATAACCGTTGTATTGATCACCCACCATATGGAGGAAGCTGCCCAGGCGCAGCGAGTGATCGTGCTGCATAAGGGGGAGGTCGCCCTGGACGGTTGCCCTGAGCAGGTGTTTTCTCAAATTGAAAAACTCCATGCCATCGGTTTAGCAGCTCCGGAAACTGCGGAGCTTTGCTATGCGCTGAATAAAGAGGGCTTTTCTTTGCCCCTGGACAAGCTGGACATTGATAGCTGCGCAGATGCGATTTTGAAAAGCATTTAACATCCTATTTGGAGGAAGAATCGTGGCACCTATATTAGAGGTAAAAAAACTGAATCATATATATAGCCAGGGTACTCCCTTTGAGCATGTTGCTCTGCAGGATGTTTCGTTTTCTCTGGAAAGGGGAGAGTTTCTTGGCCTGATCGGCCATACCGGCTCCGGAAAATCTACCCTGATCCAGCATCTTAACGGTTTGCTCAAGCCTACCTCCGGCGAGGTACTGCTCGATGGCAAAAGTATTTGGGAAAGCAAGGCAGCTACCCGGGCCAGCCGTTTCCGTGTTGGCCTGGTGTTTCAGTATCCGGAGTATCAGCTGTTTGAAGAAACGGTATATAAAGATATTGCCTTTGGACCTAAAAATATGAAGCTGGATAAGGAAGAGATCCACCGTCGCGTATTGGAAGCGGCAGATTTTGTGGCCCTTCCTGAAAGCGTACTGGAAAGTTCGCCCTTTGATCTTTCCGGCGGACAGAAGCGCCGCGTGGCCATTGCCGGCGTGATCGCCATGGAGCCGGAGATCCTTATTTTGGACGAGCCTACAGCCGGCCTGGATCCCCAGGGCAGGGAAGAGATCCTGGAAAATATCTCCCGCTACCGCCAGGAAAAGAATGCTGCTATTATTATGGTAAGCCACTCTATGAGCGATGTTGCCCGCATGAGCGACCGTATTTTGGTTATGAACAAGGCGCATCTTGCCTATGACGGCTCTGTAAAAGAAGTATTCCGCCAGGCATGGCAGCTGCAGGAAATGGGCTTGGATATCCCGCCTGTAACCCGTGTGTTTATGAAGCTGCGGGAAAAAGGCTTGGATGTAGAGCCGGTATATACTATGGAGCAGGCGATCCACGCCCTGAAAACGCTTCGGGGAGGTAACGGCCATGCTTAAAGATATTACCCTGGGCCAGTATTTTCCCGGAACATCCTTTATTCATCGCTTAGACCCGCGCACTAAACTTTTGGTGCTGATCGTTTACATTGTGGCGCTTTTTGTTGCGAAAACCTGGGTTTCCTACCTGGTTTGCCTTGCTTTTCTTGCTCTTTGTATTGCTATTTCCACCATTTCCCTTAAGTCTATTTTCCGCGGGTTGAAACCGCTGGTATTTATTTTGGTATTTACCGGAGTTTTAAATATCTTTTTGACCGATGGCGAAACTGTGCTTGTAAAGTGGTGGATCATCACCATTACCCTGGAGGGTGTAGTCCGTGCGGTATATATGATCGTGCGGATCATGATGCTGGTAAGCGCCACATTTTTGCTTACCTATACCACTTCGCCTATTTCTCTTACGGACGGCTTAGAGAGCCTGCTGAGTCCCCTGAAAAAGCTGCATTTCCCCGTGCATGAGCTGGCAATGATGATGTGCATTGCCCTTAGGTTTATCCCTACGCTTATTGAGGAAACGGATAAAATCATGTCTGCCCAGCGCTCCCGTGGCGCGGATTTTGAATCCGGCAAGCTGATGGAGCGGGTTAGAGCATTGATTCCTATTTTGGTGCCTCTTTTTATCGGCGCTTTCCGCCGGGCAGATGAGCTGGCTACTGCTATGGAGTGCCGCTGCTACCATGGGGGAGAAGGCCGCACCAAGATGAAGCTGCTGCGCTATAAGCGCCGGGATTATCTGGCATTTTTGGCAGGCATTATTTTGCTCGCCACTATTATTACGTTGCGCTGCTTTGGCTGGTAAGGAGATTTATGCGTAATATTGCTTTGTTTTTAACCTATGAAGGCACTGCGTACCATGGCTGGCAGATGCAAAAGAATTTGCCTACCGTACAGCAGACTTTGGAAAAAGCGATCGCTATGGTTGTTGGGCATACTACCCATGTTACCGGCTGCGGCCGTACGGATGCAGGCGTTCACGCCAAGTGCTATGTGGCAAATTTTCGCACAGCTTCATCCATTCCCTGCGACCGCCTGCCCTATGCGTTAAATACCCATTTGCCGGCTGACATTGTTGTTACCAAAGCTTTTGAAGTAAGCGAAGGCTTTAATGCCATAGGCTCTTGCGTTCGTAAAGAGTACACCTATCTTATTTATAATTCCCGGGTGCGCGATCCGTTCTATGTGAACAGAGCCTGGTTTTATCCGAAACATCTGGATGAAAAGGTTCTTCAGGAAGCAGCCAGCCAGTTTGTTGGCACCCACGATTTTGCGGCTGTTCGCTCTGTAGGCACGGAAACCAAAACTACAGTTCGAACTGTCTATTATTATAATGTAGAGCGAAAAGGGGATCTGATCTATCTTCGTGTATGCGCCAACGGTTTCCTTTATAATATGGCAAGAGCCATGGCGGGAACTGTTGTGTATGCCGGGGAAGGCAAGATCAAACCCAGCGAGATCGCAGATATTCTCGCCAGCGGCAACCGTACAGCTGCCGGGCCTACTGTTCCGGCGGGAGGGCTCTACATGTCCCACCTTTGGTACGGTGGGGAAGATGCTTTCGAGTGCCCCGGAGAGAACATAACAGTTTCTATTTAAGACCCTTAGCGAAGGAGTGATTTTATGCAACCGAAAATGTGCGCCAAGTGCCGTAAAAGTATTGCGGTTGTTTTTGTTACGAAGATCGAAAATGGCGTAACCCTCAACGAGGGCTACTGCCTCAAGTGCGCCCGCAGCCTGGGTATCCCTCAGATCGATGCTGCCGTTAAGCAAATGGGCATTTCCGAAGAGGATCTGGATGCCCTTAGCGATGAAATGGTAAGCATGTTTGGACAGAAGGACGATTCCGGCGAGGACGAAGACGATATTGAAAGCCGCACCGCTACTTTCCCTCTGCTCAATCAGCTTTTTGGCTCTGCCAACCTGCCTGCGGAGCAGCCGAAAAAGCCCAAGAAAGAGCCGGAAGAAGAGCCGAGCGGCAAGAAAAAGAACAAAAAGCATAAGTTCCTGGATAGCTATTGCATGGATCTTACCGGCAGGGCCAGAGAAGGCAAGCTGGATAAGGTGATCGGCAGGGATGTGGAAACTGAGCGGGTCATTCAGATCCTGAACCGGCGGCAGAAGAACAATCCTTGCCTGATCGGTGAGCCGGGCGTTGGTAAGACCGCCATTGCCGAGGGCCTTGCCCAGAGAATCGCCGCCGGAGATGTGCCCTATAAGCTGAAAGATAAGGAAGTTTTTCTGCTGGATCTTACTGCTTTGGTGGCAGGCACGCAGTTCCGCGGCCAGTTTGAAAGCCGCATGAAGAGCCTGATCGCAGAGATCAAAGATTGCGGCAATATCATCCTTGTGATCGACGAGGTGCATAATCTGGTAGGCGCCGGGGATGCTGAGGGCTCTATGAATGCTGCCAATATCCTTAAGCCCGCCCTTTCCCGGGGTGAGATCCAAGTGATCGGCGCCACTACTTTTAATGAGTACCGCAAGCATATTGAAAAGGATGCCGCTCTGGAGCGCCGTTTTCAGCCGGTTACGGTTGCTGAGCCGACCATTGAGGAAGCCTGCCAGATCATGCAGGGCATTGCCAAAAGCTACTCCGATTTCCACGGCGTAACCGTTTCTCCAGAGATCGCCCGGCAGTGCGTTATTCTGTCTGAGCGTTATATTACCGACCGATTCCTGCCTGACAAAGCCATCGACCTTTTGGACGAAGCATGTTCTGACCTGAACTTGCGCAGCAAGGAAATCTCCCGCCGAGCCGAGCTTCGTAAGGAGCGGGATGATTACGAGCTGGAGCTTCGTATGCTTAATGAGGATACGGAAAACCAGAACTATGAGCGCCTGGCCCATATTCGCAGCAAGCTTTGCCAGCTTGCCGCCCAGATCGAAGAGCTGGACCGTATCCCTGCCCCTGCGGTAACTATGGAAAACCTGGCGCGGATCATTGAGCTTTGGACGAAGATCCCTGCTTCCAAGATCAAGGCTCAGGAGTATCAGCAGATCAAGGGCCTGGCAGACCGGCTCAAAGAGCATATTGTAGGCCAGGATGAAGCTGTGGATGCGGTTGCCCGTGCGATTCGCCGCAGCAGAGTTGGTATTTCCCCCAAGAAGCGCCCGGTTTCCTTTATTTTTGTAGGCCCTACCGGTGTTGGCAAAACCGAGCTGGTAAAATGCCTTGCCAATGATCTTTTTGACAGTGTGGACTCTTTAATTCGCCTGGATATGTCCGAGTTTATGGAAAAGCATACGGTTTCCAAGCTTATTGGTTCGCCCCCCGGTTATGTTGGCTATGATGAAGCCGGCCAGCTTACAGAGAAGATCCGCCGCAAGCCCTACAGTGTAGTTTTGTTTGACGAGATCGAAAAGGCCCACCCGGATGTGCTGAATATTCTGCTTCAGGTGCTGGATGACGGCCGTATTACCGATGCCCAGGGCAGAGTGGTCAACTTTGAAAATACCATCATTGTTATGACATCCAACGCCGGCAGCGAGGGCACCACCGCCAGCGTTGGCTTCGGCCGCGCGGCGGACCAGATCAAAGACAAAACTATGAAGGCTCTGCGCAGCTTCCTGCGGCCTGAATTTATCAACCGGGTAGACGAGATCATTACCTTCAACCATCTTAGCGAAGAAAACTTTATGGGCATTGCAGACATTATGCTGCGAGAGCTGAAGGAAAGCCTGGAGAACCGTGGTCTGGCCTTTAGCTGGAGCGATGCGCTGCCTGCATATCTTGTGAAAAAGGCTTATTCTACCACTTATGGCGCAAGAAACCTTCGCCGTACCATCCAGAAAGAGCTGGAAGACCCTATTTCTATGGCAATTATCGATTCTTTCGAAAGCTCTATCGCAACGCTATACGCAGATGTTTGCGAGGATGCAGTTAAGCTTACTGTGAATTAATCAGAGAGGAGGCGGCTTATGTACCAGCCTTTGGCAGATATTTTGCGGCCAACTACTTTAGATGAAGTATACGGCCAAGAGCATATTTTAGGCAAGGGGGCAGTGCTGCGCCGCCTGATCGATAGCGGGAACATTCCCAATATGATCTTCTACGGCCCCAGCGGTACGGGAAAGACCACAGTTGCCAATATCATCGCAAAGCAGACCAACCGCACCCTTTTTACCCTGAATGCTACAACCGCTTCCACAGCGGATATTAAAAACATTGTGGCTCAGCTGGACACCTTTATGGCGCCTAACGGCGTGCTGCTATACCTGGATGAGATCCAATCTTTTAATAAAAAGCAGCAGCAATCCTTGCTGGAGCATATTGAAAACGGTAAAATTACGCTCATTGCCTCTACAACGGAAAATCCCTATTTCTATGTGTTTAACGCAATTCTGAGCCGGTCTACCGTATTTGAATTTAAGCAGATATCCAGCCAGGCTGCCCTACAAGCCATTCAAAGGGCAGTAAAATACCTGCAAGAGCGTAACGGCGTTACAGCCAGCGCCGAAGAAGGTGCGCTGGAATACATTGCCGGGGCATGCGGCGGCGATATTCGCAAAGCCCTTAACGCGGTAGAGGTTTTGTTTTCCGCAGGCGTTGTCACCGATGGCGTAATGCCCATTACTTTAAAGGATGCCAAAGAGGTTACCCAGAAAAGCGCCATGCGGGCAGACCGGGATGGGGATAACTACTACGATCTGCTTTCTGCTTTGCAAAAATCCATCCGCGGATCCGACCCGGATGCGGCAGTTCACTACTTGGCAAGGCTTTTGGAAGCCGGGCAGATGCAGTCTGCTTGCCGCCGCCTGATGGTGATTGCGGCTGAGGATGTGGGGCTTGCTTATCCTTTGATCATTCCTATTGTAAAATCCTGCGTGGATATGGCGCTGATGTTGGGTATGCCGGAGGCAAGGATACCTCTTGGGGATGCCGCAGTTTTGATGGCTACTTCGCCCAAAAGCAATTCCGGCCATATTGCTCTGGATTCTGCGCTGGCAGATGTAAAGAAAGGCAAAAGCGGCGATTTCCCCCGGCATTTACAAAATGTGCATGCTGACAGCTATACCATGGAGCGGGAGCAGGGGTATCTGTATCCCCATGATTTCCCCAGCCATTGGGTGCGGCAGCAGTATTTGCCCAATGAATTGGTAGGCACCAAGTATTACGAATACGGCCCTAACAAAGTAGAGCAGGCAGCAAAAGCTTACTGGGATGCCATAAAAAAGGAGGGCTAAGCATGGATATTCGCTTAAATGATGTTCTACATATGAAAAAAGCCCACCCTTGCGGCGACAAGCGCTGGAAAGTATTGCGTACCGGGGCAGATTTTCGCCTGAAATGTCTTGGCTGCGGCCACGAAGTAATGCTACCCCGCCTGAAAGCGGAGAAGAATATCCGCTCTGTAGAGCGCCAAAATGACATATCGACGGCAACGAGCGGCAGCTGAGTGTATCAGCTGCCGCATTTTTGCGCCCTTGGAGGGTGTAAGCCGGTTGGCAGTTGTTCCGTGACAAATCATAGTTGCTAACGGCCTACTCTCTGCGACGCACTTTTAATCCCGCCGGTAGTATACTTTCACCACAGCGGGGGACAAACGGTTGCGTAGAAAGGCGGGGGCATGGAAAAGTTAGCGATCATAACAGGTGTGTTTAATTTAATCGTAGAGTTTATACTGCTTATGGCAGTAGACCGTATAAGCGGATTTGCAACCCCATTGTGGAAAAAGGCAATATGCGCTTGCGTGATCGGGCTTTATGCCACGCTATGCATGCTCCAATGGAGCGCGGCAATTTCCGGCAGCGGTTTGCGCTGGTGTTTGCTGGCAGTTGTAGGCATAGCCCTATATTGGCGCAGCGGCAAATGCTTGCCGAAGATCATGCTGTTTCTGCTGCTGAATTTTGGAGTAGAAGGATTTCAAAACCTGGCGCAAGAAAAGGAGCTGTTATCGTTTTCTTTAGCAGGGGTAGTCATTGCTTTTATTTGTGTTTTTTGTTTCCGCGACGGCGCATCGCAAAGATATATTGCGGTTGAATTATGTTACGGCGGCCGTAGCTTACATCTTACAGCTCTGGTAGATTCCGGAAATACTCTGCGCGATCCTGTTACCGGAGAGCCGGTTTTGATCATTTCTCATAAAGCCGCCACAGAACTGACCGGCCTTACCAGAGCGCAGCTTTCTTCTCCTTTGGATACTTTGGAAAGCAGCCCCATTATGGGCTTGCGGTTGATACCTTATCATTCCATAGGTATGGACAACGGTATGCTTTTGGCAATGGCTTTACCGGGCTGTAAGCTGGCGGGGAAAGAAAAAGACCTGCTGGTTGCTTTTGCGCCGGCAGGATTGGGCAAGGAAGGGGCATTTCAGGCATTGGTAGGAGGAGATTTATGAAGGTATTTGCGTTTGTAAAAAAATATTTCTGCAAGGGTGTGTTTTACATCGGCGGCAGCGATGTTCTGCCGGCTCCGCTAAAAGGGGAGGCAGAGGTCAAGGCGCTGCAGGCTTTGGAGCAAGGGGATGAACAAGCCCGCCAGCTATTGATCGAAAGAAATCTCCGCCTTGTGGTATTTATTGCCCGCCGTTTCGAAAACACCGGAGTAAACCTGGAAGACCTGATCTCTATAGGCACAATTGGTTTGATCAAAGCGATCAACACTTATCGGTGCGACCGCAATATCAAACTGGCTACCTATGCATCCAGGTGTATTGAAAATGAAATTCTTATGCATATCCGAAAAATTTCCAACCAGAAGACGGAAGTTTCTTTGGATGAGCCGATCAATATGGATTATGATGGCAATGAGCTGCTATTATCAGATATTTTAGGCACAGAGGAAGATATGATCCTAAAGCCTCTTGAGGATGATGTAGACCTATGCCTGCTTCGCCAGGCGGTAAAAGAGCTTCCCCAGCGGGAACAAGAGATCATCTGCATGCGCTTTGGTCTAGGCGGCCGCAAGGAGCTTACCCAAAAGGAAGTTGCCAACAAAATGGGTATTTCCCAGTCGTATATTTCACGGCTGGAAAAGCGGATCATGAGCCATTTGCGCAAGGAGATCCTTCGCCAAACAAGCTGCGCTTAGCCAAGGGAAAAAATTCTTGCAAAACGGTATTATTTGTGTTAGAATCGGTGGCAGTTGTATCGATATGGATTTGTATCGATAAATCCGGTGAAACAGAGGGATCATCATGGTCAAGAAAGAAATCTCCAAATCTGTTCTTAAGCGGCTTCCCGGCTATGTTGCCTATTTAAAGGCTATGCCGAATACCGGCTCTCCCTATATTTCCGCTACCGCGCTTGCCAATGCGTTGGGTATGGGTGAGGTGCAGGTGAGAAAGGACCTGGCTATGGTATCCGATGGAGGCCGCCCCAAAATCGGTTATCTGCGCGAGACCCTGATCGAGGATATTGAGCAGTTTTTGGGCTATGACAATACTACCGATGCGGTAATGATTGGTGCCGGTAAGCTGGGCCAGGCGCTGCTGGACTATGTTGGCTTTAGCGAATACGGCTTGAATATTCTGGCAGCTTTTGATATTGCCCCCAAGGCGAATAAAACCGAGGAAGGCAAGCCTATTTTCCATATGGATATGCTGGAAAGCTTCTGCAAGGAAAACAAGGTAATCATGGGTATCATAACCGTTCCTGCTGCCCATGCCCAGGAGGTTTGCAACCGGCTGATCAAATGCGGCATCAAGGCGGTTTGGAATTTTGCCCCGGTCCACCTGGATGTGCCGGATAATATTCTTGTGCAGAATGAAAATATGGCTACCTCTCTGGCAGTGCTTTCTATGCACCTGCAGGCACAGATGAAGGAAAAGAAATAATGATTATCCCCGGTTTTCGTGAAGAAAACCGGGGAATTATTATTTCATTGCCCTTTCAATAGCGCTGATGCGCTCGCTAAGGGGAGGATGGCTGTATTCCAGGACAACCAAGATCTTAGAAGGGGCAAGGTGGGCAAAGTTTTCTTTGGCAAGCTTTTTTAAGGCGGTTATCAAAGCTTCGCCATAGCCTTCCGCAACACCCTGACGGTCTGCCCGGTATTCCGCATGGCGGCTGTAAGCGCTCATTGCCATTGCGGTTAGCGGCTGAACCAAGCTAAGGCCGATACTCATGAGCAGATATGCAAAGCCGTAGTTAATCCCGGCAAAGCCAAAACTCGTATGCAGGATCGGATAGCGAACGACCAGCCAAACTACAACCGCCATCAGCAGCATATTGCCAAAGTTCATAGTTTGCTGCTTCAGCACATCCTTGTGTAATCCGTGGCCCATTTCGTGGGCGAATACGCCGCAGATCTCATCGGTGGTCATGGCATTTACCAGATTATCGTACAAAACAATGGTCTTCATTTTTCCAAAACCGGTAAAGTAAGCGTTCAGTTTTGTCGTTCTGCGGGAAGCATCCATTACTTCGATGGCTTTTACCTGATAGCCATGCTTCGTAAGAAGAGCCATCAGCTTATCCTTTAGTTCACCGTCTTCCAGGGGGGTAAATTTATTGCCGATTCGGCTGAAAATAGGGTAGAGGAAGGAAATCAGCAAAACAATGGCGAAAAGAGCAGCGGCGAATAGTACGATCATCCAATCGCCCATACTGGAATGGAGCAGATAAAGAAGAGAAACCAGCCCGATCGTCAGGAACATTTCCAGACACAAACCGCGAATCTGATCCAACACAAAGGTTTTCACGGTGGTGCGATTAAAGCCGTATTTTTCTTCGATCACCATAACACGAATATATTTTGTAACCGTGTCAAGGACAGTCGAGAGAATCGCGTGCAACAAAATTACGCTGAAATACTGAGAAAAAACATCAGTAGGGAAAAGTTTTGCGAATGCCGCATGGGCATTTATTGCCAGAAGCGCAAGCATTAAAGCGGTGGAAAGGATATTGGCAAGAATACTAAGTTTGCAGTTTTCCGCGCTGTATCGCTTCCAGCGAAGGTAAGTTTCGCTGTCAAATACATCCGCTACATTTTCAGGTGTGGGATTATTCGCAGAGCGGTAGCGGATAATATCCAGAATCAGCTCATAAATAAATTCGACGATAACAAGGATCAGGATCAAAAGTTTCCAATTCATAAGCATATCTCCTTATCTACGCAAACTGCCGGGGCGTTATCCCCGGCAGAAGGTTTATTTGGCAGGCTTAAAGCTGTCCTTCAGGCTGACAGAGCGGTTGAATACCAAATGCTCGGGAGAAGAATCCCTGCTGTCGGGGCAGAAGTAACCCAGGCGCATAAACTGGTAGGAACTGGGGGCCTTTGCTTCTTTCAGGCTGGCTTCCACCTTGCAGCCGGTAAGCACTTCCAGAGAGTTAGGATTCAGGCAAGCAAGGAAATCCTTTCCGGCAGCATCGGGGTCGGCATCGTCAAAGAGGTTGCTGTACTGGCGAACTTCCGCATCGCAGCAGTTGTTGGCATCTACCCAATGGATGGTCGCTCCCTTGATCTTGCGGCCGTCGGCAGGGTCGCCGCCCTTGGATTCAGGATCGTAGGTGGCAAGAACTTCGGTAACATTGCCGTTTTCGTCGGTAATACAGCCGGTGCATTTGATCACATAAGCGCCCTTCAGGCGGCATTCCGGCCCATTGGGGAACAGCCGCTTATACTTGGGAACGGGCTCAGCCAGAAAATCATCCGCTTCGATCCAAAGATCCCGGGAGAAGGTAACGGTGCGAGTGCCGTCTTCGGGGTGGTTGGGGTTGTTCTCAACCTCAAAGCTTTCGCTCTGGCCTTCGGGATAGTTGGTAATGGTCAGCTTTACGGGCTTCAGCACAGCCATAACCCGCTGAGCGGTATCGTTCAAGTCTTCCCGCAGGCAATACTCCAGGAAAGCATACTCAATGGTATTGGGGCTCTTGGCTACGCCTACCCGGTCGCAGAAATTACGGATGGCGGCAGGGGTATAGCCACGGCGGCGCAGGCCGCACAAAGTAGGCATTCTGGGATCATCCCAGCCGGAAACATAGCCGTTTTCCACCAAGGCTCTCAGCTTGCGCTTACTAAGCACAGTATGGTCGATACCCAGGCGGGCAAACTCGATCTGCCGGGGCTGATGGGGAACGGAAACATTTTCTACCACCCAGTTGTAAAGCGGCCGATGGTTTTCGAACTCCAGGGAGCAAAGGCTGTGGGTAATGCCTTCCAGAGCATCCTGGATGGGGTGGGCAAAGTCATACATGGGGTAGATGCACCACTTGTCGCCCTGGCGGTGATGGTGCATATGGCGGATACGGTAGATAACAGGATCTCGCATATTGAAATTGCCGGAGGCTAGGTCGATCTTGGCGCGCAGGGTATACTTGTTGTCCTCAAATTCGCCGGCGCGCATCCGGGCAAACAGATCCAGGCTTTCCTCAATAGGACGGTCACGGTAAGGGGACTGGGCAGGGGTATTCAGGTCACCGCGGAACTCTTTAAACTGTTCCGGGGTCAGCTCGCATACATAGGCAAGGCCTTTTTTGATCAGCTCTACAGCGTATTCGTAGTCCTTCTCAAAATAGTCAGAGCCGTAGTAAAAACGGTCGCCCCAGTCAAAGCCGAGCCAGTGGATATCCTCTTTGATGGCTTCTACAAACTCCACATCTTCCTTGGTGGGGTTGGTATCGTCCATACGCAGGTTGCAAAGGCCGCCAAACTTTTCAGCAGTGCCAAAATCAATGATCAAAGCCTTGCAGTGGCCGATATGGAGGTAGCCGTTTGGCTCAGGCGGAAAACGGGTATGCACAGTCTGACCGGCATAACGGCCGCCTTCTGCAATATCTTCTTCTATAAAAGCGTGGATGAAATTTTTGCTTTCGGTAATTTCAGCCATAAAACTAACCTCTCTTTTGTTAACATTTCCATAATTATAACCGAATCCCTATGTTTTTTCAACTGGTTTTCTTAGTGCGGGAATAATTTTTACGAAAAACAAGGGTAATTACAAAAATTCACAAAACATTTTCATAAAAAATGCAAATTTAGGTTGTCAATTTGCCGGAATTATATTAAAATAGGAAGCAAAAGAGAGGAGTGATACACTTGAACACTATCAAGTATAAGAGAATCCTGCTGAAAGTAAGCGGCGAAGCTCTTGCAGGCGATGCCCGCAGAGGTCTGGATTTTAACGTGATCAATTCTGTTTGCCAGTCTATTCGCCAATGCAATCAGATGGGCGTACAGGTTGGCCTGGTGATAGGAGCAGGCAACTTCTGGCGCGGCGTGAAAGACGGCGCAGACAAGATGCAGCGCTCTCATGCGGATGCTATGGGCATGCTGGGTACTGTTATGAATGCCATTGCCGTTGCGGATGCTCTGGAAAAGAACGGCGTGGAAGCCCGCGTTCTTTCCGCAGTGGAAATGAACAAGTTTGCTGAGTATTATACCCGGGATCTTGCTGAGCGGTATTTGAATGAAGGCAAGGTAGTGCTGTTTGCCGCCGGCACCGGCAACCCTTATTTCTCCACGGATACCGGCGCCGTGCTTCGCGGCGTTGAGATCGAAGCGGATGCCGTTCTTATGGCAAAGAATGTAGATGCTATCTACTCTGCAGACCCGGAAAAGGACCCCAATGCTGTTCGCTATACCCAGCTTACTTATGCTGAGGCCCTGGCTAAGAATCTGAAAGCTACCGACATTACCGCAATGGCGCTGGCTATGGATAACGATATGACGATGGTCTGCTTTGGCATGGATGAAGAAAACAGCATTATGCGTGTTGTCTGCGGCGAGCAGATCGGCACTACTGTGAAAAACAATTTTTAAGGAGGCTTTTAAAATGGCAGTTGATTTTAAGAATTATAGCAGAAAGATGGAGAAGACTCTTGATGTTTTGGCAGAGAACTTTGGCGCTGTTCGCGCCGGCCGTGCCAATGCTAAGGTGCTTGACCGCATTACCGTAGAGTACTACGGTTCTGAAACTCCTCTGAACGGTGTTGCTACCATTTCTTCCCCGGATGCCCGCACTCTGGTGATCCAGCCCTGGGATGCCAAGCTGCTGAAAGACATTCAGAAGGCCATTCAGGTTAGCGATCTGGGCATCAACCCCCAGAACGATGGCCGCGTGATCCGTCTTACTTTCCCCCAGCTTACCGAGGAGCGCCGTAAGGATCTGACCAAGCAGGTTAAGAAGTATGCCGAAGAAGGCAAGGTGGCTATGCGCAATATCCGCCGTGACGGTATGGATTATATCAAGAATCTTAAAAAGAAGTCTGAAATTACTGAGGACGAGCAGAAGAAGGCTGAGAAGGATCTGCAGGATCTTCTGGATAAGTATATCAAGAAGGTTGATGAAGCCCTTGCTGCAAAGGAAAAGGAATTGATGGCCATCTAAGGCAATACACATTGGGGGCTTACGGGCCCCCAATGCATTGTTATTATCAGGAGGGTACTATGACCCAGGAGGAAAAGATCTCGCCGCCTCGCCATATTGCTATTATTATGGATGGCAATGGCCGTTGGGCCAAGAATAGAGGCCTGCCCAGAACTGCCGGCCATGCTGCCGGTGCGGAGGCTTTTCGTAAAATTGCTAATTATTGCCGTGAACTCGGCGTAGAATATTTAACGGTATATGCATTCTCTACGGAAAACTGGAAACGCTCTCAGGAAGAGGTTTCCGGTATTATGCGGCTGCTGGGCCTATATTTGAAGGAGGCTCTGCGGGATATGCGCAAAAACCGTGTTCGCTTCTGCTTTTTTGGAGATTTGACAAAACTCTCTCCTAAACTGCAAAAGCTTTGCCTGCAGGCTCAGGAGGAATCGGCTGACTACGATGTGCAGGTTAACTTTTGCCTGAACTACGGCGGCCGGCAGGAGCTTGTTCAGGCGGCTCAGCGCTTTGCGGCAGATGTGCAGCAAGGGCTGGTGCAGCCCCAGGAGCTTACCGAAGATATGCTCTCGAGCTATCTTTACTCAAAAGATGTGCCTGACCCGGAGCTGATCATTCGCCCTTCCGGGGAAAAGCGCACCAGCAATTTCTTGCTGTGGCAATCGGCATACTCGGAGTATGTTTTTATGAATGTTCTGTGGCCTGATTTTTCTCCGGAGCATCTGGACGAGGCCATTGAAGAATATCACCGGCGAAATCGCCGTTTTGGAGGAGTATAAGCTATGAAAACCCGTATTATTGCTGCTGCGGTGTTGGTGCCGCTTTTGGCAATTACCGTATTTTGGTTGCCCTTGATCATTACGGCGATCGTATTTTCGCTGCTGTCTGCCCTGGCTGCCTTTGAGCTGCTTTGGGGAACAGGGCTGTGCCGCGTGAATCGGCCGGTAATTTACTCTATGGTAATGGCAGCAATTATTCCCATCTTCTTCTATTTCAGCGTACATTCCGGCATTGAAAACAGCTGGGCTTACATTTTACTGGGCGTTCTGGCTTTTTCTGCCCTGATGTTTGGCGAAATGATGGCTTCTCATGTAAAGCTGCAGTTTGAAAAGATCGCTTATTGCTTCTTTGCGGGCTTGCTGCTGCCGCTGCTGTTTTCCAGCCTGATCCGCATTCATGCCAGCTACTGCGGCCGCTATTTGGTGGTAATTCCCTTTGTGATCGCTTTTGCATCGGATACCGGCGCATATTTTGTAGGCAAGTTCTTTGGCAGAACCAAGCTTGCTCCCGTTATCAGCCCCAACAAGACTATAGAGGGCATGGTTGGCGGTATGGCTTGCGCAGTTTTGGGCGTTCTGCTGTACTGCCTGGTTATGCGGCTGGGTTTTGATTTTAAGATCAACTATGCTTATGCCATTGTGTATGGCATTGTAGGCTCTGCCGCCGGTGTATTTGGCGATCTTTGCTTCTCTGTGATCAAACGCCAGACGGGTATTAAGGACTACGGCAAGCTGATCCCCGGCCACGGCGGCGTGCTGGACCGTTTTGATTCTATGATGTTTGTCGGTCCGCTTACCGAGGCCTTTTTGATCATTCTTCCGCTGCTGCAGATTACTGAAGTATTATGATGAATTGCGTATCCATCCTGGGCTCTACCGGCTCTATCGGCCGCCAAAGCCTGGATATTGTAGAGCATTTGGGCATTGAAGTTGGAGCGCTTACTGCAGGCACCAGCGTTGCGCTCATGGCCCAGCAGTGCAGAAAGTTTCGCCCTGCTTTGGCCGTTATGGCCACAAAGGAAGCGGCCGATGCTTTGCAGGAATTGATCTGTGATCTGCCGGTTAAAATCTCCTGGGGCGAAGAAGGTCTTATAGAGGCTGCTACTTTGGCTCGGGTAGATTGTGTGATCACTGCTGTTGTTGGTATGCTTGGCTTAAAGCCGACCCTGGCAGCCATTGGTGCGGGTAAGCGCATTGGCCTTGCCAATAAAGAAACTTTGGTATGCGCCGGCGAGCTTGTCATGGAAGAAGCCCGCCGCTGTAACGCGGAAATCATCCCGGTAGACAGCGAGCATTCTGCTATTTTCCAGTGCTTGATGGGCTGCAACCGCGCTGCGGAAGTAAAGCGCTTGATTCTTACCTGCTCCGGCGGCCCGTTTTTTGGCATGAGTCCTGAGCAGTTAAAAACAGTAACTAAGGCCGATGCCCTTAAGCATCCTAACTGGAAGATGGGGCCTAAAATTACCGTGGATTGCGCTACTCTTATGAATAAGGGCCTGGAAGTGATCGAGGCTATGCATCTGTATAACATGCCCGTGGAGAAGGTAGATGTTGTGATCCACCGGCAAAGCATCGTGCACAGCATGGTGGAGTTTACAGACGGCGCGGTTATGGCGCAAATGGGTGCGCCGGATATGCGCCTGCCTATCCAGCTGGCCATTACCTATCCCCAGCGCAGCGATTGCGTTGTGGATACTCTGGATCTGCTTACCTGCGGGCCGCTTACCTTTAGCGCCCCGGATACCCAGGCATTCCCTTGCCTTGCATTGGCCAGAGAATGCGCAAAACGGGGCGGCAACGCCTGCGCGGTTATGAACGGCGCCAACGAAGAGGCGGTTGCCATGTATTTGCGTGATGAGATCGGTTTCTACGATATTTACCGCCTGGTTAAACACGCCGTAGATACCGTACCCTATATTGGTAAGTCCAATTTGGAACAGATTCTGGATTCTGACCGGCTTGCCAGAGCAGCTGTGAAAAGCTGCAGCATTTAGTTTTTAAGCGAGGTTATTTATGGGTTTAGTTTGGGCGCTGCTTTTGTTCAGCCTTTTGATCCTTATTCATGAATTGGGCCATTTTCTTGCCGCCAAGGCTTTTGGCGTTCAGGTCAACGAATTTTCCCTGTTTATGGGCCCTGCTATTTTTTCCAAGCAAATAGGGGAGACCCAGTATTCTCTGCGACTGATTCCTTTTGGCGGCTATTGCGCCATGGAAGGTGAAGATGAAGAAAGCGACAATCCCCGGGCCTTTACCCGGGCTGCCTGGTGGAAAAGGCTGATCATTCTGGCCGCAGGCGTTACCATGAATGCCCTATTAGGGCTTTTGATGGCGGTGGCGTTCGTTTTGCCGCAGGAATATCAGTCCATTCCTCAAATCGAGCGTTTTGAAACCTGGAGCACCGTAAACGGCGAAAATGGCCTTCGTCCCGGTGATAAGATTCTGGAGGTTGACGGATATCGGGTAAATATTTCAGAGGATTTTACTTTCTTAACCATGGTGAATCCCTCCCAGACCCATGACCTGCTGATCGAACGCAACGGTGAGAGAATTAAGCTGGATGATTTTCTTATGGAAAAGCATACGGTAACCTATGAAGACGGCACGCAGGATGCCAAATATGGGTTTACCTTTGCTAGCGATAAGATGAGCTTTGGTGAAAAGCTGGAATATGGCTGGTATCTTACGGTTTACAATGTGCGCAGCGTTCCGCTTAGCTTTAAGATGCTGTTTAACGGCTCTGCGGGAATGAAAGATCTGAGTGGGCCGGTAGGTATTGTAAAGGTCGTATCCGATGTCACCCAGGACAGCGAGGGCTTACTGCTGTTTTTAATGCTTATGAGCCTTGGCAGCTTGATCAGCATCAATCTTGCCATTATGAACATTCTGCCTATTCCGGCTTTGGATGGCGGCCGAATCGTTGGTCTTTTGATCACCACAGCTATAGAGAAGATTACCGGCAAGAAGGTCGATCCCAAATACGAAGGGTATATCCACGCGGCTGGTTTGATCCTTTTGCTGGGATTCCTGGTTATTGTAACATTTTCTGATATTAAAAAGCTCTTTTAAGGGGTGAATGCTATGACGCGGCAAATTATGGTTGGCTCTGTGCCCATTGGCGGCGGTGCGCCGATCGCTATCCAATCTATGCTCAATACGCCTACAAATGATGTAAAAGCCTGCTTGGCTCAGATCGATAAGCTTTATACCGCCGGCTGTCAGATTGTCCGTCTGGCTGTACCCAATCAGGAAGCGGCTGCCGCTTTTTCGCAGATCTGCAAAGAAAGCCCCCTGCCTTTGGTTGCGGATATTCACTTTGATTATAAGCTTGCCATTGCTGCTGCCCAGGGGGGTGCGTCGAAGATTCGTATTAACCCCGGTAATATTGGGGGAGAGGATCGGGTAAAAGCGGTTGTAGATGTTTGCCGGGATTTGCATATCCCCATCCGCATTGGTGTAAACGGCGGCAGCCTGGAAAAAAGCCTGCTGGAAAAATATGGCCACCCAACTGCGGAAGCCTTGGTGGAGAGCGCCTTTTCCCATCTGGAATTGCTGGAAAAGTACGGGTTTTATGATACCTGCGTTTCTATGAAATCCTCTACAGTGCCTACTATGGTAAAAGCCTGCCGGCTGTTCCGGGAAAAATGCGATTACCCGCTGCATATTGGCGTAACCGAGACCGGCCCCGTAAAAATGGGCCTTATGAAATCCGCAATGGGTATCGGTGCGCTTTTGTTGGACGGCATTGGTGATACCATTCGCGTAAGCCTTACCGATGACCCGGTAGAAGAAATCTATGCCGCAAAAGATATTTTGAAAGCAGCCGGCCTGCGAAAAGAGGGCGTTAATATTATTTCTTGCCCTACCTGCGGCCGTACGAAGATCGATCTGATCGGCCTGGTCAACCGGGTGGATGCGGCGCTGAAGGATTGCGAGAAGCCGATTACCGTTGCGGTTATGGGCTGCGTTGTAAACGGCCCTGGCGAGGCCAGAGAGGCTGACATCGGCATTGCCGGCGGCGATGGCTTTGGAATGATTTTTGAAAAGGGTGTGCAAACCATGAAGCTGCCTTACGATCAGCTTTTGGATGCACTTTTGAAGCGTATAGAAGAAATTTGAGGTCAATATGGCAAACTCTACCCCGTTTTTGCATATGTTTTCTGACTATCAGCCGCCTGAGGAGCTCCACAGCTTACTTTCTCAGGCGGCTGTGGTTGCTGCGGACATTTTTCCGGAGGATCGCAGCATCGAGCTAGCGCTGTTTTGTCCTTCGTATATTTCTGAGCGCGTCCTGGATGCAGTATGCAAAGAGCTTTGCGCAGTTTACGGATTGCGAAGGGTAAGTATTGCCCCCCAGTATCCTGCGGATCAGCTTGGCTGTGTTCCTGCTGAAGATCTTCGCCAGCTGTTTGTGGAATGTAATTCCATGAACAGAGCAAGTTTAGCCGGAGCAAAATGGGAATGGCAGGGAACTGAGCTTACCATAAAGCTTTTGGCCAACGGCAAAAAAGAGCTGGATAAGTGTTTGCCCCAGGTGCAGAATAAACTGTCCCAAGAGTTTGGGACGAATGTTTCCATTACAATAATAGCCGGGCAAGAGCTTGAGGGCCAGGCGCTTTTTGATGCCATGGAAAAAATGCGTCAGGAGGTTTTGGCATCGCTGCCCCAGGCCGCAGCAGCGGCGCCTAAGCCTGAGCAGCAACAGCCCCAGCAAAGCGATACGATGTATGGCAAGCCTTTTAAAGGGCCTGCTACGCCAATGAAAGACCTATCCTTGGATATGAGCCTTGTGATCGTAGAGGGCAGAGTCTTTGCCATTGACCATAAAGAGCTTAAAAAGCGCAATGCCTGGGTTATTAACTTTGATATCACGGATAATACAGGCTCCATTCGTGTTAGCCGCTTTCTGGAAAACAACGAAGCAAAACCTTTCCTGGAAAATGTAAAAATTGGCAGTGTGCTTAAAATCCAGGGCAAACTGATCGTCAATAATTTTGACAATGAAACGGTACTCAAGCCCTACGCAATGTGCGCCGGAACGATGCCAAAGCGCAAAGATACGGCTGAAGGCGCTAAGCGGGTAGAGCTTCATCTGCATACTGTTATGAGCAACATGGATGCCTTAACAGTTACCAAGGATGCTATTAAGCAGGCGGCAGCCTGGGGGCATAAAGCCATCGCCATTACAGACCATGGCTGCGTGCAGTCCTTTACGGATGCGCTGCATACTGTGGAAGATTGGAAGGGTGCGCCTAAAGTAGCCGGCACTAATGAGGATATTAAGATCCTTTACGGCTGCGAAGGCTACTATGTCAACGATATGGCGAACCGTATCGTTGTGCAGGGAAGCAAGGATATCCCCCTTTCCGGAGAGTATGTAGCTTTTGATTTGGAAACTACGGGCCTTTCCGCCAGAAACGACCGAATTATTGAAATCGGCGGCGTGATCATGAGCGAGGGTAGGGAGATCGACAGATTCCAAACCTTTGTAGACCCGCAGCAAATGCTTTCTCAGGAAACTACCAAGCTTACCGGTATTACCGAAGCTATGCTCCGGGGCGCGCCTAAGATTGAAGAAGTTCTTCCTAAATTCCTGGAGTTTGTGGGAGACCGTGTTTTAGTTGCCCACAATGCAGATTTTGATACCGCCTTCGTGCGCACTCAGTGCAACCGTCTGGGCCTGCAGTTTCATTATACCGCGGTGGATACCCTGGCATTGGCTCGAAACCTGATGCCTCAGCTTTCCCGGCACAAGCTGGATCTGGTAGCTGCCGCCTTGGACCTTCCGGAGTTTAACCACCACCGGGCTGCTGACGATGCGGCGATTTGCGGCATGATCATGGGCAAGTTTATTGCCATGCTTCGTGAGCAGGGCGTTGAAAACCTGCAAAGCATAAACGCTGCTATAGCCGCCATGGATAATAAGCGGATTGTTTTGGGCAGCCATAACCAGCATATTATTATCTTTGCTAAAAATCAGATGGGCCTGCGCAACCTTTACCAGCTGATCTCTGAAAGCAATCTGGACTATTATTTGCGTAAGTTTCCCAGAATGCTGCGTTCACGCATTGAAGCGCTGCGTGAGGGTTTGCTGATAGGCTCTGCCTGCGAAGCCGGTGAGCTTTTCCAGGCCGTGTTGGATAACAAGAGCGACGAAGAGCTGAAGCGCATTGCTTCGTTCTATGATTTTCTGGAGATCCAGCCTATATCCAATAATAGGTTTATGCTGGCCAAAGGCATAGCCAAAGATGAGGAAGAGCTGCGCAATTTTAACCGCACCATTGTCCGCTTGGGTGAAGAGCTTGGTAAGCCGGTGGTAGCTACGGGAGATGTCCACTTTTTAAACCCCGAGGATGAGATATTCCGCCATATTCTGCTGGCCACCAAAGGTTTTGAGGATGCCGACAAGGACAATCCTCTCTATTTCCGCACTACCGATGATATGCTTAGAGAGTTTGCCTATTTGGGCGAAGAGAAGGCATATGAGATAGTGGTGACCAACACCAACCTGATCGCGGACATGTGCGATACGGTTCGGCCCGTACCTCACAATTTGTTTGCCCCTAAGATCGAAAACTCTGTAGAAGATCTTAAGAGCCTTGTGTACGGAAAACTGCACCGCCTTTACGGTGAGAATCCGCCGGAGCTGTTTGTAAAGCGTGTAGAAACGGAGCTTAACGATATCATCACCTGCCATTACGATGTTATCTATATGTCTGCCCAGCGGCTGGTGCAGAACTCCCTGGAGCATGGCTATCTGGTAGGCTCCCGTGGCTCTGTAGGCTCGTCTATCGTGGCGTATATGTCCGGCATTACGGAGGTAAACTCTTTCCCGCCACATTATCGCTGCCCCAATCCTCAATGTAAGCATACCATTTTGGATGTGCCAAAGGGGTATAACTGCGGTGCAGACCTGCCGGATGCGGTTTGCCCAATGTGCGGCACAGCTATGGAAAAAGATGGCTTCAACATTCCCTTTGAAACCTTCCTGGGCTTTGGCGGCGACAAAGTGCCGGATATTGACCTGAATTTTTCCGGCGAGTATCAGGCCAGCGCTCACCAGTACTGCATTGAAATGTTTGGAAAATCCCATGTTTTCCGTGCCGGTACTGTAGGAACTGTGGCAGAAAAAACCGCTTACGGCTATGTTAAGAAATATTTGGAAGAGCGGGGCAAAACGGCCTCTGCGGCTGAAAAAAATCGCTTGGCAGCGGGCTGCGTAGGCGTTCGGCGTACAACGGGTCAGCACCCCGGCGGTTTGGTGGTTATTCCTCAGGAGAACGAAATTTGGGATTTCTGCCCGGTGCAGCATCCTGCGGATGATCCCAACAGCGATCAGATCACTACCCATTTTGAATACCACTCCATGGAAGAAAACCTGCTGAAGCTGGACATGCTGGGCCATGATGACCCTACGATGATCCGCATGATGGAGGATATGACAGGTGTGGATGCCAAAACCATTCCTCTTGACGATAAAGATACTATGTCGATCTTTACCAGCTCCAAGGTCTTGGGGTATGAGGATGATCCTATTCTTGGCCCAACGGGCGCGGTCGCTGTGCCGGAGTTTAATACCCGCTTTACCCGCGGTGTTCTTTTAGACACCATGCCGGATAAATTTGATTTTCTTGTGCGTATTTCCGGCTATACCCACGGCACGGATGTGTGGCTCGGAAACGCTAGAGATCTGATCGTCTCTAAAACGGCTACAGTTGACGGAACCATCGGCTGCCGCGATGATATTATGATCTATTTGATCGCTTGCGGCATACCGGAGCAGCGTGCTTTTAAGATCATGGAGTCTGTTCGTAAAGGTAAAGGCTTGCCGCCCGGGGCGGAAGAAGAGATGGTTGCTGCTGGCGTACCGGATTGGTATATTGGCTCCTGCAAGAAGATCAAATACCTTTTTCCCAAGGCGCATGCAGTTGCCTATGTTATGATGGCTTTCCGTATCGCTTGGTTTAAGGTAAATTATCCCCTTGCCTTCTATGCGGCATATTTTTACCGCCGCAGCCAAAAGGGCGGTTTTGACTGCTCTATGATGACCAGGGGCATGGAAGCTGTCAAAGCCCATATTGCCGCCATTGATGCGGATGAAGAAGCAACCAATAAGGATGAAGACCTGCTGACAACGCTAGAGGTTGTGTACGAGTTTTACCTTCGCGGGTTGGAATTTTTGCCGGTTGACCTGTACAAGAGCGATGCCAAGAAATTCCTGATAGAAGACGGCAAGATTCGGCCGCCCTTTGTATCCATTTCCGGCCTGGGCGAAAGCGCGGCGGAGGATTTGGCCAAGGGCAGGGAAGGGAAGCAGTTTATTTCTATTGAAGAAGTAGCAGCTGCATGCCCCAAGGTTTCCAAAACCCATATCCAAATGCTCAAGGATGCCGGTGCCTTTGGCGACCTGCCGGATACCAGCCAGGTAGACTTGTTTGCTATGATGTTCTAAGCGCAAAAAAGTCCGCACCCCAAAGGGTGCGGGCTTCAGTCTGTCGAAAAAGTATTTTTCGACAGACTGTCAGAGGTCGAGAAAGCCACAAAGACAAGCAAACCGCACTCGTCAGCGTACAGGTGGTACGGTAGAGGGCGGTTTGCGCAGTAAGTCAAAATGCCTTGCGAAGCAAGCTTTTTCGCTTCATTCTAAGCAAGTGTTTTGTTTAAAATAAGCTACAGTTCTGGAAATTCGCTCCAAACTGCTCAAAAT